>NZ_JAYGHA010000036.1:0-58622 GCF_034931405.1 Anabaena sp. UHCC 0451
CCCGATCAGGTATTATATCTGGATTTTCCTCTCTCCACTCATTCCAAACCTCTACCCTTTACTTCAATATTGCTAAATGCTCTGGATTTGCCATAATCTAGTTTTTATACCTAAAATTGCCAATATTCGGATTTTAACCTAATTTCATTAAAATCAGAATGTAATAAAAATAGCGATCGCATTTAGCATTAACCAGATTTTTCAAGTATTTTCTATGACACAATAATTTATGTTGTGTTTTTCGGCTACTGATGTTAACTCAAGCAGAATTTGAGGAATTGATAAATGATACTACAAAACAAATTGATAATAATATTTTATGGAGTGAAGATGAAGACCATTCTCCTACCGTAGAATTTAGTGTTGAGCTTACCTCAAATGCTGGTTATCCCATTGTTGTCAAAGGTAGTTATAACCCGCTCATAGAAAAACTGACCTATGCACTCATCCATAAGGCTGCTGGTAGAATATATGCTTTGGATTTAGGACAAGATCATAAAAATCCTGATGGAAACCTAGTAGGAGAAAAACACAAGCATCGCTGGAGAGAGCCGTATCGAGATAAAGAAGCTTATGTTCCAGAGGATATAACTGCTCCTGTCACCGATCCAGTCAAAGTATGGCAACAGTTTTGTCTAGAGTCGAAAATAAAGCATAATGGAAATATGCAAGATCCACCGCCATTACAGCTAGATTTATTCCTCTAATGTTAACCCCTTGCCAAGAAATTGCCAGAACGATTGGAGAGTTGTTTACCTGTTCAACGGTCAACGACTATATCCGTATACGTACCCCATTACTTTATCCTGATGGTGACGTTATTGATATATATCTAAAGGAAAAAGAGGGTCAATATATCTTGACAGATTTAGGTGAAACTTTACGCTGGCTACGGATGCAAACTATATCTGAGAAAAGGTCAGAAAAGCAAGAAACGCTAATTCAAGATACACTATTAACTCACGGTGTTGAAAAATACAAAGGAATGTTAATAATTAGAATACAAGAAAATGAAAACTTAGCTTCTGCTGTCACAACTTTATCGCAAGCAGCATTTAGAGTTTCTGATATTTGGTTTACATTTAGAACTAGAGCTTTTGAGTCAATTATAGAAGAAGTAGCAGAATTTTTAACAGAGAAACAAATACCTTTTGAACAAAATAAGAAATTTGCAGGACGTTCTGGGCGTTCTCGAAAAGTAGATTTTTTCACCGAATATCGCCAACAAGTATCATTAATTGATGTATTAAGTACAGCAAGCGTGGCAGCAGGTAATAGTAGGGCTGATAATGTTTTTACTGTTTGGTCAGACCTTAGCTACCTTCAAGAAAGAAATTACAAATTTATTTCATTATTTGACGATACCATAGATATTTGGAAACTTGAAAATATTACTCTTCTAGAACAAGTTTCTAATGTAGCATACTGGTCGCGCAAAGCAGAATTTCAAGAAATGCTCCTTACAAACAATACCCTATCACTTCCTTAAACCTAAAACCAAACGAGGAATAGAAGGAGATAGTACAATGGATACCAAGTTAAAATATCAAGAAATTATCAAAAGCATATTAACAGAAACTGCCGAATATCGCGCTTCTATACCTGATGGTTATAACTCCCAAGTTTTATTTGATGATGAACATGGACGTTATCTAGTTTTAGATATTGGTTGGAATGGTGATCAATATCTACATACCACACCTATTCATGTAGATTTAATTGATCATAAAATTTGGATTCAATATGATGATACAGAAGAAGGTATTGCTAATGATTTTATAGCAGCAGGTGTTCCTACACAGGATATTGTACTTGGTTTTCGTCATCCTAAAATCAGAGCATATACAAACTTTGCTGTTAGTTAGTACATCATTTTCGCCTGATTTACGTTTTAATTTTTTTCTTGTGATTTATTTTCTGGAGAAAAATTTGATACTATCTATAAATAGACTGTAACTCATATTTTTATGACTAAAGTAAACCTAGACTTACCCCCAGAAGTATTTTCTGCTCGTCGTCTTTCCCCAGATGATTTTGTCCGTGATATGCGCCTAGCAGCAGCTATATATTGGTATCAAAAAAATGAAATTTCCCAAGAAAAAGCCGCACAAATAGCCGGGTTAAACCGACGTGATTTTATTGCAGCCCTTACCCGTGAAGAAATAGATGTGTTTTCTGTAGACTTTGATGATTTACAACAAGAGTTAAATCGTGTCTAACAAGTTACTAAATGAGGCTATCAAGCCAGCAATAAATACCTCACCCTTGATTTTTTTGACAAAAGGCGGTTTCCTACACCTCTTGCAAACAGTCAGCCCTGAAATTACTGTTCCTCAAGCAGTGTCCAGTGAAATTCAAGCCTATGGAGAAACAGATATCACCGCCAACGCACTAGCTAACACCTCCTGGCTGGTAGTCACGGAAATACCCCCTGTACCTGCAATTATTCAAAGTTGGGATTTAGGGGCTGGAGAATCTGCGGTTTTAACTTGGGGCTATCTAAATCGAGGCACTGAGGTAATTATTGATGATTTAGCAGGTCGTCGTTGTGCAGCAGCGTTAGATATTCCTGTGAGGGGAACTTTATGTATAATTCTTACTGCTAAACAACGTGGCGTAATTCCATCTGCACGACCAATTTTAGAACAATTACGGCTCTCTGGAATGTATCTATCTCAGAAAGTTATCAACCAAGCACTGGCATTGGTGGGAGAATAAATAACAATATTATCTTTATCTCTGAGTTCAAGAAAGTTGGCGAACCTCTCGCACAATTTCACAAATGTCTTTTGTTGTTAAAGGATTAGGATCATTTACTGCTTCTCTTCTTTTCCTTAATTCCTGCCAATCAAATTTAGGAGCTTTTTTAAAAAAATATATGTAGAAGAAATCAATCAAATTCCTACTTTCTAAAATCTAACTATTTTCTCTTAGGACTTACGCAAGTGTCACACCAAAAATCTGTTGTAGGGTGCGTCAGATATCAACAATCTGTTTATTGGCAGGATTTATGCAGTCTGACGCACCCTACCAATGTGCCAGTTGCGTAAGTCCTGTCTCTATCTAAAGAATGAAAAAGACCTGGACTAGAGCCAAGCCTTTGTATATACCAGGTGTTTACCATATATAGCTACTTTAAACTCTGTTTTCTTCTAATTCATCTCTCTAATAGGCGTGTACAAAATTTATAGAAACTGCTAGTTAGCATAACTTACAAATAAAAATTAATCTACATAAAAAAAGCCCTGGATATGATTCCAGAGCGATTACACGTTTTTCAGGCATTAATAGAATAAATATTACCTTCAGTAAATCAATATTTCTACTACCTAAAGGATAATTAAACCCGGTTTATATCTTTAATGTGAGTAATAATTGACCTCTAGCAATATCAAAAACTCAACAGTCAAATTTTCAATCGCAGAGAGAAATCGGGAATTTTAACTGCTGTTTTTCTATAAAAAAGGCTTGGCGATGAACCAAGCCCAGATATATACCAAGTGTTTACCATATCTAATTAATGTAATCTTACTTAAATTTAATATCATCTACCTAGAGGATGTGTACAAATATGAGATAACTTGTTATTGACTAATATCAAGCAGATTATAAATTTAGGGGTGACATCCCTCTGGTTGCTTTCATGCACAGAAAACAATCACAAGGCTGTTACCCCTAGATATGATGAGAACTATTAATTATTTCTCAATTTATTACTCAGCAGTCACCAGTTCAGTGCTACCTTTTGTCCGCTTGCGGGTCAAGGTGTTATAAACCATGATACCGATCGCTTTAATCAAATTACCTTCCAACTCTTGGAACATCTTCATGTTCACACCAAAAGCAGCATTTGCTTCTTCTGTGATGCGATCGCCTGTAGCATCATCAATAGGCATAGCATCCAAGTTTTGCCGATACTGGGCTTTAAATGCCTTCTCGTCGGTAATATCTGCAAACTCATAAAAAGCAGTTCCTTCACCTTCACCCAGCTTCATTGCAGTTTGAGCAATACCTTTGAGGATTTGTCCACCAGATAAATCACCTAGATAGCGGGTATAAGAATGAGCAATTAATAATTCTGGTTCAGTTGCCGAAATTTCCCGAATCCGGCTTACATACGCTTCACCAGCAGGGGATAATTTGATTTGCTCACGCCAGTTGTAACCGTAGTAATAAGCTAAATCTTGCTCTAATGTATGCTTGCGGTTAAGTTCAGGAAAATAAATTTTACTCAAAATGGGATGGTGTTTGTGTTTTTCCATCTCCTCTTCCATAGCTGAGTAGATGAAATAAAAGTTAGCAACCAGTTTCCGGTATGAATTTTTTTCTACAACTCCTTTTAAAAAACACTTGACAAAACCTACGTTTTCTGCCATCGTGTGTGCTTTCTTAGTACCTATTCGTAACTTGGAGGCTAAATTACTGCTCATGCTAAATTTCTCTACTTTAAAAAATCAACTGCTGGCATTTTTTACTAACGGCGAAAAAATGCCATTAAAACGTTACATTAAAACCTTATGATGAGAATTTATATTAAAATTCATTAAGCTGGGAGCTATTTGTGCTACATTATACAAAATTCTCAAGGAGTCAATAGCATTTTTATGCTGAGTATTGGGGCAGATCCCCGACTTCTCAAAGAAGTTGGGAATCTACAGTAAATTATTAATAACCATCTGTAATTTTACTTAACAAAGAATCGTTAAAATTAATTGTCATTAAGAAAAACGATTACTGGTGTACTGTTGAAAGGCGATTTCGTCAGAATTGTTGAACAAAGTTTAAAGTGTTATTCTCCAAATGTGTGATGGTGTGGAGTGTTGAAAAATATGGTTTCCTCTATAACTCGGACTCAAAGCAGCATATCTGAGGGTTATGTTGCCAAATCTCAAGGGTTGACAACAGAAATTGCCAGTAGTTTTGCCCTTAACTTAATTTCCTTACCAACAACGGCTTTATTCGGTACAGATGGCATTCGTGGTAAAGTCGGAGAACTGCTGAATGCACCCTTAGCCTTGCAAATTGGTTTTTGGACGGGTATTGTCTTACGTGATCATGCAGCACAAAATGGTCCTGTGATTCTGGGGCAGGATTCCAGAAACTCCAGTGATATGCTGGCAATGGCTTTGAGTGCAGGATTAACAGCCGCAGGTTTAGAGGTTTGGTATTTGGGCTTATGTCCTACTCCATGCGTAGCTTATCTTACTAGTATTACCGATGCCATTGGTGGCGTGATGATTTCTGCCAGTCATAACCCACCAGAAGACAATGGGATTAAAATATTTGGTGCTGGTGGTGGCAAGTTATCTAAAGGATTGCAAGCGGAAATTGAGGCAGGTTTGCGAGGTAAGGTCGCACCTGTAGTTGGTGTCAGTAACTGCGGTAGGCATTACTCACGGGCAGAATTAATAGCAGATTACGGACAGGCATTACAAAAACCGTTACACCCACAAGTAAATTTTCAAGGGATGAAGATTGTCTTAGATTTAGCTTGGGGTGCTGCTGTGGGATTAGCGCCATCAGTATTTACCCAGATGGGTGCTGATGTAATTTGTTTACATAATCAAGCCGATGGCGATCGCATTAACGTCAATTGCGGTTCTACAGATTTAGATATTTTGGCAGCAGCGGTTAAAGAATATCACGCTGATATGGGATTTGCCTTTGATGGTGATGCTGATAGAGTCTTAGCAGTAGATAATACAGGCAGACAAGTTAACGGAGATTACATTCTCTACCTTTGGGGTCGTCACCTGCAAGCACAGCAACAACTGCCAGATAATTTGATTATCTCCACCGTCATGGCTAACTTGGGATTTGAGAAAGCTTGGCAAAAACAAGGCGGGAAAATGATTCGTACCGCCGTTGGTGATCAATATGTACAGGCAGAAATGTTAAAAACTGGGGGGATGTTAGGTGGTGAACAATCAGGTCATATCCTCTGCCGTCATTATGGTATTACTGGGGATGGGTTGTTAACAGCATTACATTTAGCCGCAGTGGTGCAAGCAGCAGGAATTTCTTTAGGGGAAATGGTTGATCAAAGTTTTCAAACCTATCCGCAACTATTACAAAACGTGCGAGTAGAAGACAGAGAACAGCGGTTAGGGTGGGAAAATTGCGAACCAGTACAAAGAGCGATCGCCCAAGCCGAAGCCGCAATGGGAGATAGTGGCAGGATCTTAGTCCGTGCATCTGGCACAGAACCTGTGATTAGAGTGATGGTAGAAGCTGCTGATAGTGAACTGGTAAACTATTGGACAAAGGAATTAGTTGCACAAGTTCAGGAACATATAGCTTAAAGCAGAAAAAGAGGCAGGGTAGAGGAGCAGAGGAGCATGAAGTCAGACAAGCAGGAATCTTTGACACTGGGGGAGCAGGGGAGTAGAGGAGTAGAGGAGAAAATTCTTTCCCAATCCCCAATCCCCAGTCCCCAATCTCCAGTCACCAGTTATGGCTAAAACAAAGCGAAAATCTCAGCTTGGAAAAAAGCAGTCATCAGTAGATAAACCAGCCCTAAGTCTGAAAGAAGAGTTAGCCCAAAAACGGAAGGCTACCCAAGCACGGAAAGAATTTACTAGCTTGGTTGGTAAACTCATTGGCAGTGGCCTATCCTTGGGAATGGTGCTTTTTTTTGTAGGTGGAATGAAATTAGCAGCGCCCGGAGCATTAGGTATCATAGTCCTCACCCTTTGCTACAAATACCCACGCCCTGCTTTATTTGCCTTTGTTATGTACGTGCCTTTTGCGGGTACAGTCATTTACATGCTGGGTAACAGTCCCGTACTGCAATTGGCTAAAGATGCTTTTTTTGTGCCATTTGCGATCGCCGTGTGGCAAACTTGCAAAAAGCAAAAACAACCCTTCCTGAATCCTCAAGCCATCAAAACTCCATTTTGGATTCTGTTTAGCTGTTGTATGCTAACCCTATTTTTTATCAATGGGGGACAGCAGTTCAACCCTCCTGTTCAGCAATTACAGGCATTAAGCCCTCCTTCACAGGAATTACCCATAGGATTAGGAATTTTAGGATTAAAAGTATTTATAGGTTATCTACCATTAATTACTTGTGTCTATTATTTAATTCGCACTCAGCAGGATTTTTGGTTATTATCCCGTCTTCAGATTATTCTCATCATCATCTGTTGTGTTTTGGGAATGATCCAATATTACTTGCTGACAATTGGGGTATGTAAAGGCACTGTAGGGGTTGAGGGAGATTTATTATTTAAAGCATCACTTGATGCTCGTTGCTTCGTTGGAGGAGCATTATTATATACTCCAGAACAAGGGGTAATTCGCTTACCAGGCACTTTTGTTGCCCCTTGGCAGTGGGCATGGTTTTTAATTTCCTGTACTTTTTTTACCTTTGCCACCATTTTTAGCGACAAATCGATTCTTTGGCGATTAATCGGTTTGTTTGCTTTAGTATTAGTCTTTGTTAATGCTGTTGTCTGTGGACAAAGAATTTCTTTAGCGTTAGTACCAGTGTGTTTTGTACTGTTGCTATTATTCACCGGTCAATTTACCAATTTGAAAAAGTTTATACCCCTGGGAGGAGGGTTAATTGTAATTTTAGTAGTTGCAATGGCAGCTAACCCCACTGTTGTCCAAGAAAGAGTAGACAGTTTTATCAATCGATGGAATGCCTCACCCCCTCAAGAGTTTATTGTTTCTCAATTTAAAGAAAACTGGAGATCCGTTGATACTCCTATAGGTAGTGGTTTAGGTAGAGCTACTAACTCAGCCCGTGTATTAGGTTCAACTAAGTTAGTGGAAACCTACTACCCGAAAGTCCTGTATGAAGTGGGGATTGTGGGAGTAATGGCTTTTTTGTTCTTTGTTACCAGTTTAACAATTGCTGGTTTTAAAACATATCGCACTATAAAAAACCGTAACCTCCGCACTTATGGCGCTAGTATGTGGGTGTTTGTGTTATTTATTAGTTACAATACTTATTACTATCCTCTAGATGTTGATCCAGTAGCTGTTTATTATTGGTTATGTGCAGGAATAATATTCAAATTACCAATATTGGATCAACAAATAATTCCAGAAGAAACAACCGTCAACATCAAAGATAAGAAAAAACGTCTGCATAAAAAATCAACTTTTAACAATTAGGAAAAGTAGAGAAGATAAAAATGGTTAAAGTAATCATCACAGGTACAAAACATATTCGCACTCCCAATTTACCCAGGAACTCTCAACATGATCTAATTAGAACCAAAAATTTTCCCACAGGTAGATATCCCATAGAAAAACTGTGGAAACCCTTATCCAGCTTTTTACCTTGGCAACCCATAAGGGGTGGATACCAAGTAATTCACTCTTTCAATCAAATTATATATACAAATAAACCTTGGTTGATTACATTTGAAGATCATACATCTTTATATAGCAATCCTAAAAATAAACTGGAATCCATAGTTTACCCCATTTTAAGAAATCGGTTAGCACTAGACAACTGCCAAAAAATTATTGCTATGTCAGATTTTGCTAAATTCCGAATTACAAAAAAAATAGAAAATTGGGATATATCAGAAAAAATCAAGCAGAAGTTAACCGTGATTCATCCCAACTTCCCTGTCAGGGTGAATCATGCTAAAAGTTACGATGAAAAACAACCGCTACAATTTATTTTCATAGGACATCATCTGGCTAGAAAAGGCGGAATTGTGGCCTTAAGAGTTGCTAAAAAAGCTCAACAATTAGGCTTACCTGTGAAGATAAATATTATATCTGGATTGGGAATTGGTGCAGGTAGACCTACAGATTTTCCTGATCAAAACAAGTATGCAGAAGATTTAAAGCTACTGGATTTAGATAATGTTAATTTTCATAAAAGTCTACCTAATCAGCAAGTAATTGATTTACTCTCACAAAGTCATTTTCAATTAATGGCTACTTTACAAGATAGCTATGGTTTCAGTCTGGTAGAAGGATTTTCTGTAGCTACACCAGCAATTACAACTAATATATGTGCATTACCAGAGTTAGTTACTCATGGAGAAAATGGATACATTTTAAAATTACCCCTCAATGAATATAGAGAATGGAGAGATTGGCTACATGGGGAAAAATTGAAAACTGATGAATATTGGCAAATTTTAAATGGTACTTATGATGATTTAGCAGCAGCAGCTTTGGAACAAATTATCACATTTTTCGATAGAGGTGATAAACGGGAACATTACGAGGCTTTAAGCGCCGGGGCATTAGCACACGCCCAAAATTTTAATAACGCTGAAACACAAAATGAGTTATTAGATCAACTCTATACAACCGCCGCAGGGTTATACTGAAGTAAATAGAACTAAAGCTGCGTGTCACACCAAAAATCTGTTGTAGGGTGCGTCAGATATCAAAAATACGTTTATTTGCAAGATTTATGCAGTCTGACGCACCCTACCAATATGCCAGTTGCGTAAGTCCTGGTAAAATCAGATTAATTAATTACAATCTTAACTATCACAGTTATGAATAATTACCCCTTAATTTCCGTAGTTATCCCCACATACAGAAGAGAAAAATTGCTCCGGGATAGTATTATTGATGTCTTAAAACAAGATTATCCCCATTTTGAAGTTTTGGTAGTAGATCAAACCCAAATCCACGAACCAGAAACACAAGCTTTCCTAGAAGAAATGGCAGCATCTGGTAAAATTAAGCTGTTTAAGTTAGATTGGGCGAGTTTACCAGGGGCGCGAAATTATGCGGTGCGGAGATCATCGGGTGAGATTATTTTATTTATTGATGATGATGTCCAGCTAACACCAGGTTTTTTAGCAACCCATGTCAAAAATTACGTGGAAAACCCGGAAATAGGTGCGGTTGCAGGTCGTGTATTTGACAGAATGAAATTAGGTGATTCTGGGGGAAAATTGGAAATTGAATATTTACCCCCGGAAGCCATGGACCCTGGTATTGCTTGGTATCATATTGATTTAGTGCATACTACCAAACCTCAGCAAGTTTTGACAGCTAGGGGTTGCAATATGTCTTTCCGTCGGGATGTTTTTACTAAGTATAAAGTCAAGTTTGATGAAAGGTTTCGGGGTAGTGCAGTGCGGGAAGAATCAGATTTTTGTTTGCGGTTTCGGCAGACTGGGTATAAAATTTGGTATGACCCAGAAGCTTATTTAGTTCATCTAGGTGAAGAAACTGGAGGTTGTCATGATATTAGTATGCGATCGCTCCAATATCAACTTACTTTCTATCACAATCATTTTTTACTAGGGCTAAAAAATCTCACTTTTACCCAAGCTTTACGATTTTATGGGCGTTTGTTTGATTGTCACGTTCTCGGAAACCCTCCTTGTTATAAAAGTGGTTCTCCCATTAAAGTAGCCAGTCGGGGAATTTTTTATGTTTTAGGTTTTTTCAAAGCTGTGGGAACTATGATTCAATCAGCATGGAATGATGGACAAATTTACAGTCGTTTAGATCAAAAGGTTTGATTTTTTGAACGCAGATAAACGCAGATAAACACAGATAAATTCAAAGATATTTTTAATTCTAATTGTGTTTGTGTTTATCTATATTCTGAAGGATTTTAGTTTGTTAATTTATATGCAAGTTTTCCCATGAAAATTTTAGTTGCTAGTCATACTTATATAGTAGACCTAAATTGTGAAAAATTACGAGCTTTAGCCAAGCTAGAACCAGGAATTGAGGTGATAGTTGTAGTTCCGAAAAAATGGCAACCAGGAGGAGTGCAAAACAAAACTATTGAAACAGAATATCGTGATGAAGGTGCATTTAAAATAGTCCCAATATCTAATTTTAGTCAAAATCATCAAGGACTATTAACTTTCGGTTCTGATTTAATCGGTTTATTGCAAAAATTTCGTCCCCAAATTCTTCATGTAGAACAAGGTTCTAAGGGTTTGGCTTATACACAAATGATTATTTTAAATCAGTTATTAGGACTTAAAGCCAAAAACGTGTTTTTCACTTGGTGGAATTTACCATACCAATTAAAATTACCGATTGCTTTATTAGAAAAGTATAACCTCAATCACAGTCATGGGATTATTTCTGGTAATCAAGATGGGGCGGATATTTTACGTCAACGTGGATATGAGGGAAAAATTAAAGTTTTACCCCAGTTGGGTGTAGATGAAACTCTGTTTACTCCTCACCCACAACCAGAATTAGCAGCTAGATTAGAAATTTCTGAAAATGATTTTGTCGTCGGTTTTGTCGGCAGATTTGTCCCAGAAAAGGGTTTATTAACACTGTTAAAGGCGTTAATCAATATCCAAGATAAACCTTGGAAATTATTATTATTAGGTAGAGGTGAATTACGTGAAGAATTACTAAAAATAGCCACCGAAAATCACATTCAAGATAGACTAATTATAGTAGAAAGTGTCCCTCATGATCAAGTTGCAAATTATATCAATTTAATGAATACTTTGGTGCTACCTTCAGAAACAACTTATAAGTTTAAAACTCTCACCGCTGTAGGTTGGAAAGAACAATTTGGCCATGTTTTAATTGAAGCAATGGCTTGTAAAGTTCCTGTGATTGGTTCTGACTCTGGAGAAATTCCTCATGTTATTGGTGATGCTGGTTTAGTTTTCCCTGAAGGTAATTCTGAAGCTTTAGCTAATTGCTTATTGCAGTTAATTGAAAAACCAGATTTAGCAGATAATTTAGGAGAAATGGGTTATCAAAAAGCAATGATTAAATATACAAATAAAGCTGTTGCTCAACAACAATTTGAATTTTATCAAGAATTAATGTAAGGAGTTATCTCGTTCCCAGTTTCTAACTGGAAATGTTATCACAGAGTCTCTGACTCTGATATAAATAAAGGCAGAAGCCTTTAAAAATTCATTCCCATACAGAGTATGGGAAGAGTAATTAATAAACAACAATTAATCATGAAAATATTACAAATTGTCCCATCTATTTCTCTCATCTATGGTGGTCCTAGTCAAATGGTGTTAGGACTAGCTCCAGCATTAGCAAAAGCAGGTGCAGAAGTTACTATTTTGACGACTGATAGTAATGGTGATAATGGACAAAAACCACTGGATGTACCTTTAAATATTTCCATTCAACAAGATGGCTATGAAATCATTTATTTTCGCTGTGCGCCATTTCGTAGATATAAGTTTTCTGTGGATTTATTAAAATGGTTAAAAAATCACGCTAAAGAGTTTAATGTTGCCCATATTCATGCTTTATTTTCTCCGGTTAGTAGCGCAGCAGCTACTCTGTGTCGTCAACAACAGCTACCTTATATTTTACGTCCTTTAGGAACACTTGATCCGGCCGATTTGCAAAAGAAAAAACAATTAAAACAGCTTTATGTTGAACTGATAGAACGACGTAATATAGCAGGTGCAGCCGCAATTCATTTTACTAGTGAACAAGAAGCAAAAATATCGGCAAGATTTGGAGTAAACACAAAAGATTTAGTCATTCCTTTGGGTGTTATTCCTCCCAACAATAATAGTGAAGATGTGAGGAATAAGTTTGATATTCCCAAGGATAAACCTTTGATTTTGTTTATGTCCCGCATTGATCCAAAAAAGGGCTTAGAATTATTAATTTCGGCACTAGAAAAACTATTGATAGCAGGGTTTGATTTTCATTTTGTCTTAGCAGGTACAAATCCTCAAGATCCAATTTATGAGGAGAAAATTAAATCTAAAATTGAGAATTCACCGTTAAAATCACATACTACTATCACTGGTTTTGTGACTGGTGAAACAAAAGCAGGTTTATTACAAGCGGCTGATTTATTTGTATTACCTTCATACTATGAAAATTTTGGTATTGCTGTTGCAGAAGCGATGGTAGCAGGAGTACCAGTAATTATTTCTGATCAAGTGCATATTTATCAACAGATAATAGATAGTGACTCTGGCTGGGTGGGAACAACAGATGTAGAATCAATATTAAATTTATTAACAGCAGCTTTGTCAAATCTTCCAGAATGTCAAAGACGGGGATTAAATGCTCAAAAATATGCGTTACAAAATTTTAGCTGGGATGCGATCGCACAACAAGTAATTCAAGCATATCAAGAAATTAGCAAAAAATAGGCTTAAAAGCTGAAAATCCTGAATTTCGCCGATGGGATAATGGATTTTGAAATTTTTGGAAAAAATAAATTTTAATGTCACCTAGAGTTAAAAAATTTAAAATTTTGTTGCAACCTGCGAAATGTAGATGAGATAATCAAGATTTTGTGTCATGATCACACAGTGAAATAATTATCTTTTCTAATTACAGGGAATCTCGCATGGCTCTTCGTCTTGGTGATACAGTACCCAATTTTACACAAGCCTCTACACACGGCGACATCAATTTTTACGAATGGGCGGGTGACAGCTGGGTAGTGCTGTTTTCTCATCCTGCTGATTTTACACCTGTTTGCACAACAGAATTAGGTACAGTAGCTAAACTAAAACCAGAATTTGACAAACGTAACGTGAAAGCGATCGCACTCAGCGTTGATGATGTAGACTCTCATAATGGCTGGGTGGGAGATATCGAAGAAACCCAAAGCACCAAACTAAACTACCCAATTTTGGCGGATGCAGACAAAAAGGTTTCTGACCTTTATGATATGATTCACCCTAACGCAGCTGCAAACATCACAGTGCGTTCCGTATTTGTCATTGATCCTAACAAAAAACTGCGTCTTTCTTTCACCTACCCCCCCAGCACCGGACGCAACTTTGATGAATTATTGCGAGTAATTGACTCTTTGCAGTTAACTGATAACTACAGCGTCGCTACACCAGCAGACTGGAAAGATGGTGAAGATTGCGTAATTGTTCCATCTTTGAAAGACCCCGCAGTTCTCAAAGAGAAATTCCCCAAAGGTTATCAAGAAATCAAACCTTATTTGCGGATGACTCCCCAACCTAACAAATAATTTCCAGTAACATCAATATTCATTTGAATGGTGGGTTAAAGACAATATAACCCACCGTTTTTTATATACAGCACTTTGTGTAACGGTTTGGTACAATAGTTGAGAAGATAAAAGTAAAACAGGGGAAATAAATATTTAGACCGTTCAGTATTAGTTCCTACGCTACTAGAGCGTCGATTCAGTAATGCTAGGTAATCTGTTTTTTCCTTGTAGGGGCGTATCCCTGACGATTAATAAATCGGTGTTCTAGGTGCAGATTTGGCATTCTTTCCAGAGGTTAATTAACTTACCTTTGGGGGTGAAAGTCCCCTGCTTCTACAAGCAGCGGGTTTTGCGTCGGGGTAAAATATCCGTTGCAAAACTTAATTCTACATTCTACATTCTAAATTCTTCATTCTTTTAACAGTAAAAGTGTGATACCAATTCTGTAGATTTTAGACTTTAGATTTTGAATGTCTTTGTCCTCTATTTTCTCTTATTTCATGTATCAAGCACAACCACCGCTAGAATTTATTCCTCCAGCTTTTAACCCATTGTTGTTAAAATTTGTCCATCTGCTATTACCCAACTGGCTGCAATGGAAAACCTCTATTATTACAATTGAAGCAGAAAATGTCGAAGTTTTAGCGGATCTTTATAGCCAATTTCAATCTGGTAATATCCGATTTATGTTGGCATTTCGTCATCCAAAAATCGACGATCCTCTGTGTTTAACTTACTTGTTTTCCCAACTTTTACCAAAGGTAGCCAAACAGAAAAATATAGCTCTACAATCTCCAGTTCATGCCCATTTTATTTATGATCGAGGGATTCCTTTATGGGCAGGTAAACATATTGGTTGGTTGGCTGCTAACTTAGGTGGTACTCCTATCCAAAGAGGTAAAGCTGATTGGACTGGGTTGCGTTCGGCACGGGATTTGTATATGAATGGTCAGTTTCCCATGGCTGCTGCTCCAGAAGGTGCAACTAATGGTTTATCAGAGATAATTAGCCCTTTAGAACCTGGTATTTCTCAAATGAGCTTTTGGTGTGCAGAGGATTTGCAAAAAGCAGGTAGAAATGAGGAAGTTTTAATTGTACCCATTGGCATAAAATATAGTTATATTAACGAACCTTGGGGTGCGATCGCTAATTTATTAACTGAATTAGAAGCCGCTAGTGGTTTAAATATTCAATCAGCCAATAATGCCCCTAGTTTTGAAGTGCTTTATTCTCGATTATTGGCTTTAGCGGAACATTTATTATCTATAATGGAGCAATTTTACACACGTTTCTATCATCAAACATTGCCAGACAAAAAAATTATTAATGGGGAAATTATAGACAGAAATGAAGCTTTGGCTTATCGGTTACAATCTGTGATGAATGTGGCACTATTCATTGCTGAACAATATTTTGATTTACCATCTAGAGGCAATTGGAATGATAGATGTAGACGACTAGAACAAGCAGGATGGAATTATATATTTAGAGAAGATTTTAAAGATATTAAATCACTATCAACCATTGATAAAAGTTTGGGAGATAGAATTGCTGAAGAAGCTTATGTGCGGATGTGGCACATGAGATTAGTAGAAAGTTTTGTCGCTGTTTCTGGTACGTATATCCGCGAAAAACCCACAGTAGAAAGATTTGCAGAAACCACTTTAATTTTATGGGATATGGTCAATAAAATTAAGGGCAATAAGAATCCTTTACAACGTCCAGAGTTGGGTAAACAAAAAGTTAAAATTACTGTAGGTAAACCAATATCAGTTTCTGAACGTTATCCAACTTATAAAGCTAGTCGGGTAGATGCCAGACAAGCAGTAGCTGAGTTAACAAGTGATTTGCAGCAGGTGTTAGAAGGTTTAGTTACGTAGAAAGGATTATCAAAAAATCTCCTATCCGTTTTTCCCAATCTCACCTTTTCCGACCGGCAATTGACAAAATTTTTGGTAAACTTGTAGCACAATGTACCGACAATTTGATAACTTAGTACATAGTTTGCAACAATTAGAGAAGGAATCACGTTGAGTTACCATCTAGATGCCATTGCCCCCCACGGTGGAGAGTTAGTTAACCGAGTTGCTACACCGGCACAAAAGGAAATATTTCTCTCCAAGGCTGACTTTTTACCGCGAGTGACACTTGATGAGAGAGCCGTTTCCGATTTAGAAATGATTGCGATTGGTGGTTTTAGTCCGCTGACTGGTTTCATGAACCAAGCCGACTATAATCGCGTAGTGATAGAAATGCGCTTGGCTAACGGTGTTGTCTGGTCAATTCCCATTACACTATCCGTTACAGAAGAAGTTGCTGCACCTTTGGAAATAGGTGGTTTAGTCCGCTTGGATAACTCCAACGGCGAATATATCGGAGTTTTGGAACTGAGCGAAAAGTACACCTACGACAAACAACGGGAAGCCATCAATGTCTATCGCACTGATGATGCTAAACACCCTGGGGTACAGGTAGTCTACAATCAAGGTTCTGTGAATCTTGCTGGTGATATCTGGTTATTACAACGTGATTCTCATCCTCACTTTCCCAGCTACCAAATTGATCCCGTTGCTTCCCGGCAAATGTTTAGAGACAAGGGTTGGAAAACTATCGTCGGTTTCCAAACTCGTAACCCCATCCACCGCGCCCATGAATATATTCAAAAGTGCGCCTTGGAAACAGTAGATGGTCTGTTTTTACACCCGTTAGTAGGCGCAACCAAAGAAGATGACATTGCTGCGGATGTGCGGATGCGTTGCTATGAAATCTTAATGGAACACTATTACCCTTTAGATAGAGTAATTTTGGCAATTAATCCGGCAGCAATGCGTTATGCTGGACCCAGGGAAGCAATTTTCCATGCTTTAGTTCGCAAAAATTATGGCTGTACACATTTTATAGTTGGTCGAGATCATGCTGGTGTAGGTGACTACTACGGTACTTATGACGCTCAATATATATTTGAAGAGTTTGCCCCTGAAGAGTTGGGCATTGTGCCAATGAAGTTTGAACACGCTTTCTATTGCACACGCACCAAACAAATGGCGACAACTAAAACCAGTCCTAGCAAACCAGAGGAACGGGTTCATCTATCAGGGACAAAAGTCCGGGAAATGTTACGTCGGGGTGAATTACCCCCACCAGAATTTTCTCGTCCTGAAGTGGCGGCCGAATTAGCAAGCGCAATGCAGATCCAAAAATCAGCATTGGCTTAAACTTGGTCGAAAAGTAGCAAAAAGTGTAATTTCAAACTTTACTCTACAGCCCTCAGCCCTTTAAGCTGTTAGCTAATGGACTGATGGCTGATAGCTAATTATGAAACGGCGTGCGTTTTTAGAACGAATCGGCTCGATACTGGCAATCTTGGGATTGACTGAGGCTGAGTGGTTGACTTTGGGAAATCGCTATTATCAAGCTTTAGCAGCACCCAATGCCCGTAAGCTGGCCTTGTTAATAGGTATCAATCAATATCCACAAATTCCTGCCCTTGCTGGTTGTTTGACTGATGTGGAATTGCAGAAGGAACTGTTAATTTACCGCTTTGGCTTTGCAGCTTCAGATATTCTCACCTTAACTGAAGAACAAGCCAGTCAGGAATTTATTGAGGCCGCTATTTTAGATCACTTAGTTAAACAAGCAAAAGCTGAGGATGTGGTGGTCTTCCACTTTAGCGGTTATGGCAGTCGTGTCAAGTTGGGAACTTTCCCAGAAACTGTGCAGAATGCCCTGATCCCAGTTGATAAAAATCTCCCCAATGGTACATTTGTCAACTATTTATTAGAAGAAACTCTTTTACTGTTATTGCGATCGCTCCCTACCGATAGAGTAACCGCAGTATTAGATACTAGTTACTATGCTAAAAGTACGTCTCAGCCATCAGGTTTACGATTTCGCGCCCGTCCCGAACCATCGACAGCAAAGTTAGCAATCAAAGAACTGGAGTTACTCCAACACCTGCAAACGCAGAACTCAGCAGTTAACAAGGCAATGGTGCTAAAAGCAACTTCACAGCCAGATCAGCCAGCGGGAGAATTGGTTTTCTCTGGTTTCACGGCGGGTTTATTTACCTACGCTTTAACCCAATATCTCTGGGAAGTTACCCCAGCGACAACAATTCAAATTCTTCTTTCTCATGTCAATAGTTCTACCTATAAACTGGGTAGCGAACAGCAATTAGGTTTACTGACGGAGCAGAAAAATCCTCAAAATGTGTTAATTACTAATAATTTCCTCCTAGAAAACACTGGCGCGGAAGGAGTGGTGAAAGCTACGGATGAGGATGGTAAAACAGCCCAGTTATGGTTAGGAGGATTACCCGCCCAGGTTTGGCAATACTATGGGGTTAATTCCAGATTGACTTTACCAACTGGAGAACAGCTAATACTCAAGTCGCGCAATGGGTTAACTGCAAAAGCACAGATATCTAGTCAAGAAGCTACCAAATCCCTGGAAGTTGGGCAACTAGTACAAGAAGCGGTGCGCGTGTTACCCCGAAATATTAATCTCACAGTAGCCTTAGATGCGGGACTAGAAAGAATTGAGCGTGTAGATGCTACCAGTGCCTTTGCTTCCCTTACCCGGATGGTAAACATCTCCTCAACAGAACAGGGCGCTGATTACGTATTTGGTAAACTGCAAAATATCCCTAGTCGTTATGGGCTTTTTTCTCTGGGTGGTGATCTCATAGCGAATACTGCTGGGGAAGTTGGGGAAGCGGTGAAAATTGCAGTACAAAGATTAACACCAAAATTTTCTACTCTGTTGGCAGCCAAGTTATGGCGACTGACAGAAAATGAAGGTTCTTCTCGGTTGGCGGTGAAAGTGAGTTTAGAGATTATCAGCAAAATCTCGCCGCGTGTAGTTATGCAACGGCAAACATGGCGCAGTCGTAGTGGGGAAACTACAACTAACAAAGCATTTACCACCCCAGGAACAGCTATTCCTACAGTTCCCGTGGGTAGTAGGATGCAGTACCGGGTGGAAAATTTGAGCGATCGCTCCATATATTTTATGCTGGTGGGGTTAAATAATACTAGAAGTGCGACCGCTTTTTACCCTTGGAAAATCTCTCCAGCAGCAGATGTCCCAGACACTCAACCCTATTTGCAAGAAATTGTTATTCCCCCAGGACAAACTTTGAAATTCCCGCAAAATGAGACTAACCCAGGCTGGTTACTACCAACACGAGCTTTATTTTGTGAACACCAACTAATTCTCAGTACATCTCCTTTGACTGAAACTCTGACAGCTTTAGGAACTGCTAAGTATCCCACGGCTGATCAACAACCAATTAGTTCGTTAGTTAATGGCTTAGAAGTTGCCCAAGCTTTGCTGCAAGACTTACATCATGCTAGTAGGATGAAAACGGAAGTAAATGGAACTGCTACTGACTCTTATGTATTGGATGTGAATAATTGGGCAGGTTTGAATTTTAGTTTTCAGGTAGTTTGAGGTGACTGGGGACTGGGTACTGGGTACTGGGGACTGGGTACTGGGTACTGGGGACTGGGTACTGGGGACTGGGAAGAGATGCTAATTCCCTATTCCCTATTCCCTATTCCCTATTCCCTATTCCCTATTCCCTGTCACCTGCTATACTTCTCCAACAACAAACCCAGCTTTTCCTTAGTTGCTGCTGGTGCATTGGCTAAATTGGTTAAAATTGCATATTTTAAAGCGGAATGGGCATCACTCGCAGGGGGGTTATCACTTAGCCGCTTCACAGTTTCTTGAATTACTTTTTGGGCATTTACTGCATTGCGTTGTAAATTACCAATCACCATTTCTACAGTGACACTATCATGATCTGGATGCCAACAATCATAATCTGTGGCTAAAGCTAGGGTTGCATAAGCAATTTCTGCTTCCCTGGCTAACTTTGCTTCTGGTAAATTTGTCATCCCAATGACTGTTGCACCCCAACTGCGATAAAGATTTGATTCAGCTTTAGTGGAAAATGCCGGACCCTCCATACATACATAAGTACCATCACGGTGAAGAGTGACATCTGGTAAATTTAAAGAAGCGATCGCATCAGCCAAAACAGCCGCCAAATGTTTGCAGATAGGATCACCAAAAGCAATATGTGCGACAATTCCTTCACCAAAAAAGGTGGAAATTCTACTTTTTGTCCTGTCAATAAACTGATCAGGTACTACCATATCTAGTGGTTTTACCTCTGCTTTCAAAGAACCAACCGCACTGGCAGAAATTAAGTATTTTACACCTAATTGCTTCATGGCATAGATATTGGCACGGAACGGTAACTCAGAAGGTAGTAAGGTATGATTACGACCATGACGCGCCAAAAAAGCTACTCTTGTTCCATTCAGTGTCCCTAGAATTACTGCATCTGATGGTGAGCCAAAAGGTGTCTTGACTTCTAATTCTTCCACATCTTGCAGAGCTTCCATTTTGTATAAACCACTGCCACCAATAATTCCAATCTCCGCTAAGAGCATATTCTTAAACCTATGAATTTTTTAACATCTCAGTTATTTTACCGAAAAACAGAATAGATTAAAGCTACTAACTCCCAATTAATGTGCTTGAATATTGTTTCCGTAAGGCTACGATTGGAAACTTTATGAAAATTTGATATTTTTTAATTAATTAATTAACATTACAAATATATAAATTGCGAGGAATAAATATGCAACTTACAGCTAACTCAGAACAAAGCAATTTAGAAGCTATCTTAGAGCGTATATTTAGTAATCGTCGCATTACGCGCCAAGATCAAAATACAATGATGGCTAATCTTTTGGCTAAAGATGGTCTCAGTGAACAGAACATTCGGCAAATTAATCAAGTATTTGATGCTCTCAAAAGAGGCATAATTAAAGTTGTAGACTAAGAGAAAATACTCATATCATGCCTAAAGTCTACTGAAAATACAACACAAGTCAGTGGTAATAGGTAGCCCTATTTGCTAATATTTGTGATGCAAGAATATGAAAATAGGGTAAGTCTTGATCACCTATGCCAACATCTGCAATTAACAGTAAAGACACAGCAGCTATCTATGCAGCCAGAGAAGCAGTTGCTGTGTGCGATCGCTCTCATTGGGGACGTATCCGTGTTTCTAATGATGAATGTCTACGATTTTTACACAACCAAAGTACCAATGATTTTCAACGCCTCAAACCAGGAGAAGGTTGTGATACGGTGATGGTGACATCTACAGCCCGCACCATTGACTTGGTGACTGGCTACGTTTTCAATGATGCAGTGTTGCTATTAGTTTCACCTCATCGTCGTGCATTTTTGATGGAGTGGTTAGATCGTTATATCTTTTTTGCAGACAAAGTAACATTAACCGATGTCACTGAAGAAACTGCAACCTTTAGCCTCATTGGACCCCAAAGCGATGCTATTGTAGAAAAAATGGGAGCAGGTTCACTGATTGGTCAACCAGAGGGTCATCATGTTTTAGTTGATGGGGTAACTTTTGCGGTGGGTAGCGGTTTGAGTAACCCTGGATATACTCTAATTTTCCCCGTCACTGAAAAACAACGACTATGGAATCAAATTTTAGAGCATGGGGCGTTAGAATTGAGCGATCGCCATTGGGAAATGTTACGAATCTTACAAGGTCGTCCCGCCCCAGATTTAGAACTGACGGATGATTATAATCCCTTAGAGGCCGGTTTATGGCAGACAGTTTCCTTTAACAAAGGCTGCTACATCGGTCAAGAAACCATTGCTAGATTAAACACATATAAAGGTGTAAAGCAGTACCTGTGGGGAATTCGCCTCAATGCTAACGCAGAACCAGGAACGGTGATTACTATTGGTGATGAAAAAGTCGGCAAACTTACCAGTTACACCGAAACCCCT
Source organism: Anabaena sp. UHCC 0451 (assembly GCF_034931405.1). Taxonomy (NCBI): domain Bacteria; kingdom Bacillati; phylum Cyanobacteriota; class Cyanophyceae; order Nostocales; family Nostocaceae; genus Anabaena; species Anabaena sp. UHCC 0451. The sequence continues at coordinate 21,722 of NZ_JAYGHA010000036.1, forward strand.
GATGGTCATTTTGGACTTGGTTACATTCGCGCTAAAGCAGGTGGCGTAGGTTTAAAAGTGCAAGTTGGAGAAACCCAAGGAGAAGTTGTTTCAGTCCCATTTGTTTCTCACGAATACCCTTAGCTGGGGATTGGGAATTGGGAATTGGGAATTGGGAATTGGGAATTGGGTTTAACTTGGTTATTGATCCTAGAAATCCTGACTCCTATGATCATTTTACACCCTGACAGAACTCATCTATCCAAGAAGGTAAACTACGGGCATTAGTGCTAGGTGAGATACAGGCAACTGCTTTTACTGGAATGCTCGCAAATTTACCGTTATAATTAAGTTCTTTATTTTGATTGGGAACTTGTGTAGAGATAGTGAGAGATTGTCTGGGTGTTTCCCCCAACATAGAAAGCGATTTGGTGCGAGAATGGTAATTTACTGGTGTTGCTACCGCAACCACAGAAACAGATTGGCGCTTTTGTTCAACAACTGGAGTAATTCTGAATAATAGCTGTTTGTTTTCCTGGGGTGGTTTAGCAGATGACTTTCCCGATAGGGGAGTATTGACAGAAGTCCTCGCAGGTCTACTAACAATCTCATTTTTAGCCACAGAACGCTGTGATTTTAGTAAACGTAACTCCTCATCAGGATTAAAATTCAGACCCAAAGCAGCAATTATTTGATCGGGATTATTATTCAAATCCAGGATAAAAGGGAGTGTTTGCTTTAGCTGCGGTTCCAAAATAGACAGAGTAGCCAAAATATAACCAGAAGAAGGTCGTCTCACACCATCATAGGAACGCCAAATTTGCATTTTGACTAGCCAAGAACGATTTTCCTCGCAGTAACTCAGCCACTTCAGTTTTAGCGATTGACGCAGCTGCTGAATATCCATCAATTTCCTCACTTGAGTCCACAAAAGTGCAGATTTAGTAAATTTTTAAGTAGATTTATCCCTGGGGATGAAATCGATGATATAGCATTTGTTTAACTATTTGACCACCTAATAAATGTTTTTCCACCACTAGGTGTACTTCCAGAGGTAAAACTCGACAATACCAGACCATATCTGGTAACACTAGCACTATTGGACCATTACCACATTGTCCTAAGCAACCACTAGCTGTAACTGTCACATCAGCAATCGGTAAAGATTTAAAAGCAGCTAAAACTTCTGCTGCGCCTTTTTTTCTACAGCTACGATGTTGGCAAATCTGTACGCATTTAGTCATGTCAGTTTAATTAATAAACGAAGATAGGAAGAAAAATCTTCTACCTCTAACAAGTCCCCAGTCCCCAGTCCCCAGTCCCCTATTTTTAATGATTAACAACCAATCCTTTACTAGCCAACCATTCACGGTTAAAAATGCGTGATTGATAGCGAGAACCACTGTCACATAAAATGGTAACAATAGTATGTCCGGGACCTAACTGTTTTGCTAAAGCTACAGCCGCACCAACATTAATCCCAGTTGAACCACCCATTAATAAACCGTCTTTTCTTAATAGTTGATAAACCACTCTTAAGGCTTCTGTGTCATCAATTTGGATAGCATCATCAACAGGTGCGCCTTCCATATTTGCTGTAATTCTACTATTACCAATACCTTCAGTAATAGAATTACCTTCTATTTTGACTTCGCCGGTTTTGATGTAGCTATATAAACCACTACCCATCGGATCAGCAACCACACATTTAACATCTGGGTTCTTTTCTTTGAGGCACATTGCTACACCAGCATAAGTCCCACCTGTACCTGTTGCAGCTACCCAACCATCTATTTTACCGTCTGTCTGTGTCCAAATTTCTCTCCCTGTGGTTTCGTAATGGGCGCGACGATTTGCTAAATTATCAAATTGATTAGCCCAAATGGCGTTTTCCATTTCGGCCGCAATTCTACCAGATAACTTGACGTAGTTTTTAGGGTCTTTGTAAGGGACAGCGGGAACAGTGCGAACTTCTGCACCTAAAGTAGTCAAAGCGTCTATTTTTTCTTGGGATTGGGTATTAGGAATAATAATCAGGCATTTATAACCTTTAGCATTGCATATATGCGCTAATCCAATGCCAGTGTTACCAGCAGTTCCTTCTACCACTGTACCACCGGGTTTAAGTAAACCTTTTGCTTCCGCGTCTTCAATCATGTACAGTGCAGCACGGTCTTTGACAGAACCACCAGGATTGAGAAATTCTGCTTTGGCCAGGATTTCGCAACCAGTATCTTCACTGAAGCTGTTTAAGCGAATCAGCGGTGTGTTGCCAATAGTGCCGACAAATCCTTGTTTGATATCCATCTTAATTGAGTTGAGTTCTTCCCTCTCAGATTTTGCCTTATCGCTGAATCTATTTACAATCTTTTACATTTACCCAGGTGAAAAATTTAGCCACAATTTCCGAAAAGCAACCAAAAAATATTGAATCTTAGTAAATAAGTAAATATAGCAAGCACTTCTATGAGGACATTCCAAAACGCCAAAACCAATTCACAGTAGACAGTTGAATTTTGACCTTTGCTATGTAACTCTTTCCAGTTCATCTGTTTGGATACTTGAGTCTGTAGCTTTGGTTGCACTGTTGGGTAAAATTATTAGCGTCAGCTAAAATACAACATAACTAACTCGATGAGGTTGATACAGATGACATTGCCAGATGAACACAATAGAGAACTGCAACGTAAAGTGGAAATGCGGTTGCGGGAAATGGAAGATAGAATCAATGCCAATGAAGCACCTGTCTATGAAACTCAGAAACATCAGCCAGAAAATTCTCAAAAACCTTGGATGAGAAAAGCTATTCTGGGTGCAAAACTTTTTGGTCTTGCAGTTGCGACAATTGTAGCCATTCGAGTTGCTTCAGTTTTGGCTGGATTTGTTATTTTTGGGGCGTTGGCTTTTTTACTTTACAAACTCTTCCTAGAATCAAAATTTAAGAACATTAAATAGAGTATATCACCATGAATTATCAAGTTGGCACTGATAAATTTATCAATGATTTAGAGCGTGTTTCTCAAGTGCGTTCAGAAATTTCTGTTTGTTTAAATCACCTGGCAGATATCATTAATCAGGCAGAATTAGCTGGTGATAATTCTTCAGGTAAACTTAGTTTATCACGAGATATTGAAGATATTACGGTAGCCAGTAAAAATCTCAGTCAAGGTGTATTTCGGTTGTTGGTTTTAGGGGATATGAAACGGGGTAAAAGTACGTTTCTCAATGCTTTAATAGGAGAAAATTTACTACCAAGTGATGTTAATCCTTGTACAGCAGTATTAACTATTTTACGTTATGGAGCGGAGAAAAAAGTTACCATTCACTTTAATGATGGGAAAAGTCCCCAACAATTAGATTTCCAAAGCTTTAAATATAAGTATACTATTGATCCAGCAGAAGCGAAGAAGTTAGAACAGGAGAAAAAACAAGCGTTTCCTGATGTTGATTATGCAGTGGTTGAATATCCTTTAACTTTGTTAGAAAAGGGGATTGAAATTGTTGATAGTCCTGGTTTAAATGATACGGAAGCGCGTAATGAGTTATCTTTAGGTTATGTGAATAATTGTCATGCAATCTTGTTTGTGATGCGTGCTTCTCAACCTTGTACTTTAGGTGAAAGACGTTATTTAGAGAATTATATCAAAGGTCGGGGTTTATCGGTTTTCTTTTTAGTTAATGCTTGGGATCAGGTGAAAGAATCATTAATTGATCCTGATGATTTGGAAGAATTATCAGCAGCAGAAAATAGACTCAGACAAGTATTTAAAGCTAATTTAGCGGAATATTGTAATCTAGATGGACAAGATATTTATGATGAGAGAGTGTTTGAAATTTCATCAATTCAAGCACTCAGACGTAGGTTAAAAAATCCCCAAGCTGATTTAAGTAAAACTGGTTTTCCTGAGTTTATGGGGGCGTTGAATACCTTTTTGACGAGGGAAAGAGCGATCGCTGAATTACGTCAAGTCAGAACCTTAGCTAGACAAGCTGTAAATCATGCCTGTGAAGCTATTGATAGACGTATTCCCCTACTTGATCAAGATGTTGATGAATTGAAACAACGTATTGATTCAGTTGAACCTGAATTTAGCAAACTCAACAATATTCGTGATCAATTTCAAAAAGAAATTATCAACACCAGAGATAGTCAAGCACGCAAAATATCTGAATCTTTTCGCAGCTACATTTTAAACTTAGGAAATACCTTTGAAAATGATTTCTTGCGTTACCAACCAGACTTAAATTTGTTTGATTTCTTGAGTAGTGGTAAACGAGATGCTTTTAACGAAGCATTACAAAAAGCCTTTGAACAATATATCACAGATAAATTTTCAGCTTGGACTTTAACTGCGGAAAAAGATATTAATTCAGCTTTTAAAGAATTATCTTTTTCTGCTGCACAATATGGTGCATCCTACAGTCAAGTCACCAATCAAATCACCGAAAAATTAACAGGACAAACAGTTAAAGTTAACGCCAATAGTACCACAGAAGATGATAACTCACCTGGTTGGGCAAAATGGGCAATGGGATTATTATCTTTATCGAGAGGTAATTTAGCTGGTGTGGCTTTAGCTGGTGCTGGGTTTGATTGGAAAAATATCCTGTTAAACTATTTTACTGTTATTGGTGTTGGCGGAATAATTACAGCCGTTACAGGTATTTTTCTGGGTCCAATTGGCTTTGCTTTACTAGGTTTGGGAGTAGGAATTTTACAAGCTGACCAAGCTAGGAAAGAGTTAGTAAAAACGGCTAAAAAAGAGTTAGTCAAATATCTTCCTCAAGTAGCAAATGAACAATCTCAAACTGTTTATGATGCAGTTAAAGAATGTTTTGATGCTTACGAAAAAGAAGTGAGTCTCCGCATTAATGATGATATCAATTCTCGTAAATCGGAGTTAGATAATCTGCTCAAGCAAAAAGAAACGAGGGAAATTAATCGAGAAACTGAATTCAAGCGGTTTAAAACTTTGCAGGAAGGTATTATTGAACAACTGCAAAAAATTGAATCTGCATACAGTAATTTATTAGCTTACTATAGCTAATTATCAAAACTATATCCCTGACTTAGAAGTCAGGGATCTGAATATTTAACACAAATTATTAAATACAAGAAATATGCAGCAGCAATCTCAAGATTATAATCAACTAACAACTTCTATTAAATCAGCTTGTCAGTTAATAGATTTGAATAAAGAATCAACATTATATAAAGATGTGATTGCTGTTTGCAATCATTTAGCTAATCCTAATTTTCAGATTGCAGTATTTGGACCTTTTAATCATGGGAAATCAACTTTGCTAAATGCGATGTTGGGAAATCGCACTTTACCAATTGATTTGATACCTACTACTGGTGCTGCAATTACTGTTAAATATGGTTCAACTCTCCGCACTCGGATTATGTTAGCAGATGGTACAGAAATTTACCGCAGTGGTACAGAAGTTTTACAACAGTTTGCGGTTTTAGATGGTAATAGACAGATGCGAAAAGATGTAACCTCTGTTGAGGTTTTTTGTCCTGATTCTTTTTTAGAAAGGGGTGTGGAATTTATTGATTTACCAGGAACAAATGACAGAGAAGCACAGGATAGTTTAGTTAGGGATAGGTTATTAGGAGCAGATTTAGTAATCCAATTATTAGATGCTCGTAAATTAATGACTTTAGGTGAACGGGAAAATTTACGAGATTGGTTATTAGAACGAGGAATTAAAACCGTTATTTTTGTGGTTAATTTCTTAAATTTACTAGAACCTGAAGAACAAAAACAAGTTTATAACCGGTTATTATTTGTTGCTGAAAGTTTCCGTTCTGATTTACCTCCGGGTTTTAGTAATTTATATCGAGTTGATGCTTTACCAGCTTTACGTGCAAGATTAAAAGGTGATGTTGCACTTGCTAATAGTAGTGGTTTAGGAGCTTTTGAAACAGCTTTACAGAATATAGTGACAATTTTACAAGAAAATAGTGGTGGTGTACGTTTACCAAGGGTAGAAATAATAACTTCTCAAATTCAATCTTTATTAGTTGATAAAATTGATAAAATCAAAATTGAAATTAAAACCTTTGATGATAAAGAAAATGCTAAGATTGAAATTAAACAAAAAGCTAAAAGTCTTATTTACCAAGGTTTTAAAACCAGCATTTATGAGTTAGAAACCTGGTTAAAATTACCCAATTTAGTGGCTAAATACCAAGGTGATATTGCAGTTGTGTTAGCAGAAAATAATTTCTCATCTTGGCAAATAGGAACTTTAAAAAAAGACTTGACAGAATTACAATTAAATATCATTAAATGGTTGTATCAAGCTTATGATTTTTTCAAGGAAGAACGACCAGAAGATTTAAAAATACCATTTCCTAATGCACCAGAGTTAAATCTACCAAACAAACCAAATAATCTTAATAGTAATGATTTGACAGAAACTGGTTCTATAGCTGTAGGTGGTGGTATTGGTTGGTTATTAGGTGGACCCGTTGGTGCTGCTGTAGTGGGGAGTATTTCTTATTTATTAAATAAAAATATCCAAAAAGGTGGAGAACAATCAGATAAAGATGTTTATCATCAACAGGTAGCACAAATTTGTATAGTTACTGCTGAAAAATATTTAGCTGATTTTAGTAATCAAGGTTTATCTATTTTGGCTGAATATGAGCAAAAAGCCACTCAAGTAATTAAGTTTCAGGTGAGTCCAGAACCAGGAGAAATTAGCCAAAAAAGGGAAAGTTTAAAAAAGTTGCAGAGTGAATTTAATCAGTTATTAAAAGAGTTAGAAAAAGTCAATATTAAAACTAAATATAAATCTTATCAAGAAACTCCTCAAGCTGCAAATACTCAAACATCATCCCCAGAAAACAGTACCAAATATACATATACAGAAAAAAAGGTAGAACCACAACGTCAAAAGATTTCTACACCACCTCCACCTCCACCTCCACCAAAAACAAATACTAATAAAGCTAAAGTAGATACTAAATTAAAAACACCAAGTCAGCAAGTTTATACATCTCCATCAAATCCTGCACAAGTAGAAGCAAAATTTCGTGCGTGGGAACTTGATGAAGAAATAGCACAAATGAAAGCTAATATGAATTCTTCCGCTAAACAGCAACAAAATACCCATCAAAAAACACAAAAGCCGCCAAAAACGCAAGTTGAAAAAGATAAAATTGCTCGTGCTTATCAAGTTTTAGGTTTACAACCTACGGCTTCTTTTGCTGAGGTGAAACAAGCTTATAAAACTTTAGTGAAAAAATGGCATCCTGATTTATTTATGAATCAACCACAGATGCAAAAACAGGTGCAGGAAAAGATGCGGTTAGTAAATGAAGCTTATAATATTTTAGATGCTAATAATGGTTAAATATATTACGCTCCACAACCCAACGCTTAGGTAAATGGACAAAACCCTTTTTCTCCAAGGGTCTGAGGACAATTGTGACAATCCACCGAAACATATCCATCACCCAACGCATCAATTCTTCTCCTCTGTATCCACCATCCATCCAAATAGACCTTTCCGGTAAATATTGTAGAGACTTTCTATAGAAAGTCTCTACATTAATTTTCACCAGAGGTCTCATAGGATTAAAAGGCGATCGCAAATGACACAATTGGGGGAAACTGAAAACAGGTTTGTCAAGAAAGGAGAACTCTATGGCCTGGACAAAAATCCTCGCAGCTAACACCCTATCCCCCGGTGCGCGAGAAGTTGTGAAAGTAGGGAACAGAAATATTTTGGTGTTAAACCACGAAAATCAACTTTATGCTGTGGAAAATACCTGCCCTCACCTAAAGTTACCCCTAAAATCTGGTAAAATAGAAAATGGAGCTATTGTTTGCTCTTTCCATCGTAGTGCTTTTGATCTAAATACTGGTGAAGTCAAAACTTGGTGTCCTTGGCCACCTGGAGTTGGTAAACTGTTGTCAATGGTTTCCCAACAAAAAAATCTACCAGTATTTCCTCTCCGTGTGGAAGATGGCAATATTTTGATTGACGTGCCAGAGTAGTAATGAATTTAGGTGTAGAGACGTTCGATGGAACGTCTCTACAAGGGTTTTCATATCATCAACAACCACCTTGATACCTCAAATCAGCAAGGCCAATAAATCTACATAATATTACATAAACTTTAACTTTACTCAACATCTGATTTTGTGCTTTTTCAGCGATAATAAAGATGTAGGCACAGAGAAAGATCATTAAATTAATTAAATCATTAATTAACTTCAACCTCAAATAGCTGGTTAGCTAATCACAACCGGAGGTGAAAGAAAATGACATACAATCACATCATCCCTGATAGTACCGCATACCTACTTCTTAAAATCGGTGTGCTATTTTTAGCAATTTTACTGTGGTTTGTAGTTACAGCCACACCAGTTGTTTAAGCACTTTGCCCAATATCTGATCCTAAATAGATAACTTTTCTTGACGCGACTCTATTATATTATAGGATGGACAGAGTGTTAAAAAACGTGGGGCTATTATGGCTCGCTATACCTGTTCTTTTCTTGTTTCTGTTCCCATCGCCCATCTGCAAGCATTATTTATAGAACTGCTACAAGACTGTGGTTTGGAAGTTCAATACTACACAGCCGACTATATTATGGCTCGTGAAATGCCCGGTAATGTATCATTCTCTAAGTTAGTTATAGTGGAGGTATTAATTGATAAATCCACTGCTACAGAAACGGAAACGCGCATGAGTATTGTAATTAAGAATGAGGAACTCCCTCTGCAATTGAACAATCACTGCCGACAAGTTTTTGATTTTGTCCGTCAGGAAATTGAACGCAGCCGCAATTGGCATTTAATTGAAAGTTTAGCTGGTTAAAACTCTCCCGACCGTAAAAATCAGCAGTCGCTAAATTTTTATCAAACGTCGGGAGATTCTTGGTTATATCAGTCCACTTCAACTATATATCCGAGCTAGGATTTATCATCAAACAAACCCAACACAGGGGCAATAATCGCCCCAAAAATAAACCCACCTGCGTGCGCCCAGTAGGCAATACCACCGCCTTCCATGCCAATATTAGTCGGTGCTTCTAAACTGGCTATACCATAAAAAGCCTGTTGCAAAAACCAAAATCCTAAAAAGAAATATGCAGGAACCCAAAAAGTTGGGAAGAAAATACCCAAAGGCAGCAAAGTCAAAACTTCTGCTTGGGGAAAACGCAGAATATACGCACCCATCACACCCGCAATAGCTCCACTTGCTCCCAAGGAAGGAATGTTAGAATTTTGAGCAAAGTACCATTGGGTTAATGATGCTAAAACACCACAAGATAAATAAAAGACTAAATATTTAAAATGTCCTAATTTATCTTCCACATTATTCCCAAAAATCCAGAGAAATAACATATTTCCAGCTAGGTGCAAAAAACCACCGTGCAGAAATTGTGCCGTAATTAAAGTTAGCCATTCTGGTATTGGTTGATTTACAGAAATGCCAGCAAAGCTTAAAGAAAGTTCTCTAGGAACTACAGCCGCTAGATGTAAAAACCCATTTAACGCTTGTGGAGGCAGACTTGTTTCATAAAGAAAAGCGAGGACATTAGCAATAATTAGCCCATAAGTTACATAAGGTGTAATTTCTGTGGGATTGTTGTCTTTAAGGGGAACCACTAGAATTTTTCCTGATTTTTGAGCAGCTAGTTTTAAAATAACGGATTTTGCTAAATATGGCTTCTATCTGGTGGATGGATATGTTAAAATGCCAACATTCCCAACTTCTTAAATAAGTCAGGAATCTATCTCCCCAAAATTGGAGGTCTAGCTTATGGTACAGCAACTCACACCCCAAACTGCACTAGATATCATCTACCCTGACAGTGACGGCAAACCAATGGCAGATAATACTAAACAATTTCGCTGGATTGTTACTATTAAAGAAAACCTAGAAATATTATTTGCACCACGGGATGATGTCTTTGTCGCTGGTAATCTCCTATGGTATCCCGTTGAAGGCAGTGTTAAAACTCGCCAAGCACCAGATGTAATGGTTGTATTTGGTAGACCAAAAGGCGATAGAGGTTCTTATAAACAATGGCTAGAAGATAATATTTCACCACAGGTTGTCTTTGAAATTTTATCCCCTGGAAATCGCACTCCAGAAATGATTAATAAATCACTTTTTTATCAACGTTATGGAATAGAAGAATATTATATTTATGACCCAGAAACATTAGAATTATCTGGCTTTTTACGTTCCCAAGATTCTTTTGCAGTCATAGAAGAAATAAATGGTTGGGTAAGTCCAAACTTGGGTATAAGTTTTCAACTCACTCCAGATACTTTAGATATTTATTATCCTGATGGGCGGAAATTTATGACATCTGTGGAACTTAATCAAAGGGCTGAACAGGAATATCAACGGGCTGAACAAGAATATCAACGGGCTGAACAGGAACGCCAAGAAAAAGAAGCAGCACTCCAGCAATATCAAGAATTATTAGTCAAATTGCAAGCTCAAGGAGTTGATATAGAAAATCTCTAAACTACTTGACAATTTAGCATTTTTTTTCAGTCAATTACCGACAAATCCAGGTCAGATAAATTCACATTTAGAGTAAACAGCAGCTTGACCACAATATTGATTTTGTTCATCTAAAAGATTCCAGAGAATACCGTCTTCAATCTGAAAGCGTTTACCTGTGCTAGTAATTCGCACACCAGAAAAATAGCTAAAGCCTTTAGTCCCTGCATCTGCTAACAAGCGGTTTCTTTCTTCTTGTTCTACTGCTTCAGCTGTTTTGCGTGAAGGTGTACGAGTAAATTCATCCCAAAACATTTCCCATTGTTCTAAAGCTTTGCGGTTTCCGTAATTAAAAATTGGATTTTCTTCTGTACCGTGAGACGCTAAAACAAAAGGGGCTGCAAACAGTGCTTGTGCTACTTCTAAAGGTGAACCAGTCACATCTAACAAAGAATATCCTAGCCAATGCTGAAAACTGTTGAGAATGCGTTGACTGTGAATAATTATAGCTTCTTGCTGCCAGGGAAATTCAATCATACTAGTCATAATCAAGGGAAAATACAATATGGAAAATTTATCAAATCAACAAAATTCATTGAAGATAAAAGTCAAATCTTTTATATTCAGGACTTACGGAACTGGCACATTGGTAGGGTGCGTCAGACTGCATAAATCCTGCAAATAAACAGATTGTTGATATCTGACGCACCCTACAACAGATTTTTGGTGCGACACTTGCGTAAGTCCTAACATTTTAACACCACATTCTCCAGGACAAGGTTTATACTGGTTTAATATAGATATTTTTTCTAAAGATTTATAGGTGAATTCAGCTATGCAGCTAGGTGGACGTTACGAAATTATCGAAGTATTAGCAACTGGTGGTTTTGGCATTACCTATAAAGCTACAGATACCCAAAAACCCAGTAAACCTATATGTGTAGTTAAGGAGCTTCTACCTCAACACCATAATACATTTGCCGCGAATTTTTTTGAGAAGGAAGCCAAAACTTTGGAAATCTTGGGTACACATTACCAGATTCCTTATCTATTAGCTTACTTTGAGGAAAATAAAAAATTTTATATTGTGCAAGAATTTATCCAGGGACAATGTTTAGATAAAGAAATTATTCCCGGTAAACCACTAAGTGAAGGTTATGTTAGTAAATTATTGCAAGATGTTTTAGAAGTTTTAACTTTTGTTCACCAACAACAAGTTATTCATCGCGATATCAAACCGCAAAATCTCATCCGTAGACAACAAGATGGAAAAATTTGTTTAATTGATTTTGGTATAGTTAAAGAAATAGCTTCCCAAATTATAGATAGTCGTGGTAGTATGCAGACTTCAATTATGGCAGGTACTCTTGGTTATATGCCAGCAGAACAAGTCAGAGGTAAAACAGTTTTTGCTAGTGATATTTATGCCTTGGGAATAACTGCTATTCAAGCTTTAACAGGTTTGCGTTCTCAAGACATTGAAGAAGATGCACAAACAGCAGAATTATTATGGCAACAGTCAATTAAAGTCAATGAGAAGTTAGCCACGTTCTTAACAAAAATGGTGCGTCGTCATCATAGTTTACGTTATCAAAATGCTCAAGCAGCTTTAGAGGATTTGAAACTATTAACTGCTTCTTTACCTACAGCAATTCTATCATCTCCAGTTTTAGTCACTTCTGCTAGAGATGAATATTATCAAGAATTAGCAAATCTAGCTAAACAAGCTAACGGACAACTTTCTCCTGTAATGTTGAAAAAATTAGAAATAAAAAGAATTAATTTAGCCTTATCTGAACAAGAAGCAAGGGAAATTAAGGAAGTAGTTTTACAACCATATCGAGAGTATGAACGTCGGCAACAACAAGCCCAAAAAATTCCTCAAACTCAGCAAAATCAGCCATCAATTTCCACGAAATCGCAAAAACGCGGTGCTAACAGAGCAATATATAAATCTGAAGTTCAACAAACACCAGAAGTAGAAAATCAATCAGTTTCTCAAACGCAATCTCCAGCTATTGTTAAAACTAAAGCATTTGCATTTGAAACAGCACAATTGATTTTAAAATCTAGATTTTTGGGTTTAGGAACAACTTGGGAAATTCAACGCAGCAAAAAAACAGTAGAGTTGTTTTTAGAAGAATTAGAAAATAGCACAATTTTAGAATTAATTGCTATCCCTGGTGGCACTTTTTTAATGGGTTCAGCCGAAAATGAAGTCGAAAGTACGGATAGGGGAACTCCTCAACATCAAGTTACTATTCAACCTTTTTTACTAGGTCAATATCCTATTACTCAAGCACAATGGCAAGCAGTTTCTAATTTACCAAAAATTAAATTTGATTTACATCCAAACCCATCTCATTTTCAAGGTGCTAACCGACCAGTAGAACAAGTATCATGGCATGATGCACAGGAATTTTGCTCCAGATTATCACGTAAAACAGGTAAATTATATCGTTTACCCAGTGAATCTGAATGGGAATATGCTTGTCGTGCAGGTACAACTACACCTTTTTATTTTGGTAATACTATTAACACTGATTTAGTAAATTATAATGGTGAATATGTTTATGCAAATGGACAAAAAGGAATTTACCGCAAAGAAACAACAAATGTGGGAATTTTTCCAGCTAATGCTTTCGGTTTATATGATATGCACGGGTTAGTTTGGGAATGGTGCGAAGATGGCTGGTATGATAATTATATAGGTGCGCCTACTGATGGTAATGCGTGGTTGAGTGGCAGTGATAATCACCCTCGTCGTGTCCTCCGTGGTGGTTCTTGGTCTTATCGTCCAGTCTATTGTCGTTCGGCATATCGTGTTAATTATCCAGCAGTTAGTAGAGACCAAAATCACGGTTTTCGTGTTGCTTGTTCTGCTACATGGAGTTAATAATTTTTGATTCTGTAGTTACTAAAAAAATCAGGCGTTAAACAATATTTATGTTTTTTAGCAATTCTTTAGAAAATCAACTCCAACGCTGGAATGAAACTATTTCCAAGCAACTAAATAGCCCTCATGCTTACATTCGTCGGGGAATGGTTTATTTTCAACTTGCCAAAATTCAGGAATCAATTCAAGATTTTGATACCGCTGAAAAATTAGATTCTAAACTTACTCCCTATCTTTGGCAACGGGGCTTATCTTATTATTATGCCGAAAGATTTGCTGAGGGTGCGAAACAGTTTGAAATAGATTTAACTGTGAATGCTCAAGATGTGGAAGAAACAGTTTGGCGATATCTTTGTATAGCGCGGTTATCTGGTGTGATAGAAGCGCGTAATTCTTTGTTACCTGTGAAAAATGATCCTAGAAAAATTATGCGGTCTATATATGATTTATTTGCGGGTAATTGCACGACTGATGATGTTTTGACGGTGGGTAAATTGGAAGGGTTAAAAGGTGATTTTTATAGTCATCTTTATTTAGGTTTGTATTATGAAGCTGAGGGTAATTTGGATCTAGCAAAAGAGTATATTGTGAAAGCTGCTGATAATTATAAAATTGATGATTATATGTGGTATTTAGCGGTGGTGCATAAAAATTTACGGGGATGGAATTAAGAATTAAATTTAACATTTTTTTATAAATACGTGGCGAAGCCATAGTTTCTCAACTCAAGAGGCGAATATTCTAGAAAGGAGGAGATAGAGATATGAGACACAAAATTTACGATATGGTAGGCGAATATGCTACCACTGCTGATTATGGTCAAGAACTTTATGAAGTTATTCATCCCTGCTTACTGCGTGGCGAAGCAATAGAATTGGATTTTACAGGGGTGAAAGTTTTTGCATCTCCATTTATAAACTTTGCATTTGGTCAATTGTTGAAGGATATTTCCACAGAGAACCTGAATCAACTTATAGAATTTACTTCTCTCAATGATGATGGATGGGATGTTTTAGAATATGTAATAGCTAAGGCAAAACGATATTACTCGGACGAGAAATATCGAAATGCTGTGGATACGGTGATTACAAATATGGCTGAAACTTTTTGAGCCATGGCAATTAATTTAAACATTCAAGCTGATGTGATAGACATTAGAAAAGATACTCCAAAGAAAAGCGATATTTTCTTTGTAGATACTAATGTTTGGTTCTGGCAAACTTACACATATGCTAAAGAAGTTGCTAAGGCTTACCAAATCAAAAATTATCCCAATTATCTCAGACAAGCAGGTTTACATGAAGCTACTTTCACCTACTCTGGGCTAACTTTAGCAGAACTTGCACATATTATTGAGAAAACTGAATATGAGATTTATGTTCAATCTAATGGATCTTTACCAATTAAGGAATATCGTCATAATTATCCAACAGAAAGAGCCAATGTTGTAGCTGAAGTTCAGTTTACTTGGCGACGAATCAAAAAAATTGCAATTCCTATTAATTTAACAGTAGATGATGCTACTACTGATGCAGCACTCCAGCGTTTTCAAACTCAAGCAGTTGATGGTTATGACTTATTACTTCTAGAAGCAATTAGTAGAGCAGGAGCAGGAACAGTGAAAATTATTACTGATGATTTAGACTATAGTGTTGTTCCTGGTATTCAGATTTTTACCAGCAACAACTATGTAATTCAAGAAGCTACTAAACAGCAAAAATTAATAGTGCGTTAATCATAAATTAAGTTTACCTACCCAACATTTTATCCCTTAAATGCTTAATGCGATCGCGCAACTTTGCAGCTTCCTCAAACTCCATCTTTTTCGCTGCTTCCTTCATCTGTTTTTCCAACAATGTAATTAACTCAGGAATATCCTCCAAAGCTAACTCATCTAGATGTTCATCAACAACTTTTAAATCACCGGCATTTAACCGCCGAGATACATCCAGAAATGATAAAATCGCATTACTTGATTTTTTGATAATTGGTTGCGGTGTAATTCCGTGCAGTTTATTATAAGCTGTTTGTATTCCCCTTCTTCGATCAGTTTCATCAATAGCTTTAATCATGCTATCTGTTAACTTATCAGCATACATAATCGCCTGTCCGCGAATATGACGTGCAGCCCGGCCAATAGTTTGAATTAACGAACGTTCAGCCCGCAAGAAACCTTCTTTATCTGCATCCATGATTGCAACTAAAGAAACTTCTGGTAAATCCAAACCTTCCCGCAGTAAATTCACACCTACTAAAACATCAAATTTACCATTTCTTAAATCTTGTAAAATTTCAATTCTCTGAATCGAATTAATCTCAGAATGTAAATATCTAACTTTAATTCCCTTATCTTCCAAATATTCAGTTAAATCTTCCGCCATACGTTTAGTTAAGGTAGTAATTAAAGTTCTTTCTTTCCGATCAACTCTATCCTTAATTTCTCCTAATAAATCATCAACTTGACCTTCTGTGGGACGGACAAATATAACCGGATCTACCACACCAGTTGGTCTAATTACTTGCTCAATTATATTATCTTTAGAGATTTCTAATTCCCAATTTCCTGGAGTTGCAGAAACGAAAATACATTGATTAGCCTTTTGCCAAAATTCCTCTGCTTTCAAAGGACGATTATCAGCCGCACTGGGAAGCCGAAAACCATGATCAATTAAAACCTTTTTTCGTGCTTGATCGCCATTATACATCCCGCGAATTTGTGGTACAGTTACGTGAGATTCATCAATTACTAATAACCAATCTTTAGGAAAATAATCAATTAAACATTCTGGTGGTTCTCCTGCTTGTCTACCTGCTAAATGACGAGAATAATTTTCTACGCCGTTACAATATCCCACCTCACGCAACATTTCCAAATCGTAGCGAGTGCGTTGATCTATACGTTGGGCTTCGACTAATTTTCCTAATTCTTCTAATGCTAATTTTTGCTGTTTTAATTCGGCGGAAATATCTGTACAAGCGACTTCTAAACGTTCTTCTGGGGTGACAAAGTGACGGGCTGGGTAAATATTTACTGCTTGTAAACTGCTGAGAATTTCCCCAGTTACAGGGTCAATATAACGGATTGCATCAATTTCATCACCAAAAAATTCAACTCTAATAATTCTATCTTCGTAAGCTGGTCCAATTTCTAAAACATCACCCCGGACGCGGAATTTTCCCCGACCCATTTCCACATCGTTGCGGCTATACTGCACAGATGTTAAATCTCGCAAAATTTGCCGTTGGTTAACTTCCATACCTATCTGTAGGGGAATTGCGGCTTTGAGGTATTCAGCCGGCATTCCTAAACCATAAATACAACTAATAGAAGCAACAACAATCACATCACGGCGTTCAAATAAAGAACGAGTTGCAGAATGTCGCAACATATCAATTTCATCATTAATTGCTGCTGTTTTTTCTATATATGTGTCAGTGACGGGAATATAAGCTTCCGGTTGATAATAGTCGTAATAACTGACAAAATACTCAACGGCGCTGTTAGGAAAAAATTCCCGCAACTCGTTACATAATTGCGCGGCCAGGGTTTTATTATGGGCTAAGACTAAAGTAGGTTTACCAACTTTTTCAATGACTGCGGCGATAGAAAACGTCTTACCGGTTCCCGTCGCACCCAGTAAAGTTTGGTAACGATTACCTGCTTGGATGCTGGTGATAAGTTGGGCGATCGCCTGTGGTTGATCACCAGTGGGAGTAAAAGGAGCTTGAAGACTAAATTCTGTCATAACCGTTTTGCTGAACATACCCTTTCCCATGGTAGCCATACCATCTCAAACTGTGGGGTCTCAGAAGTAATTTGATTTCTGCTCAAACTACTTCTCGATAAATTAAGCACGCCAACGTAGCAATAGACTTTTTACAGGATTGATAAATTCCCGTTTTTCAGATGTCGCACGGGCAAATTCTCGCTTTAATTGATAATACCATTGTGCTTGCATATCTGAATCTTTAATTAGTCGTAAAACTGGATTATATTTGAGTCCAATTTGCTGTTTTTCTACTACTGTTCGGTCTTGATCTAGAAATTTTCTGGCTAATATATGAATTAAAGGTGTGAAGATTCTTAACCAAGAGGGTATACCATAAAGAACAAAATTTACTTCTGTTTCTGTTTCGGAAATTGGTGTAACTGCGGTTAAATTACAAACTCGATGTTTACCAAAAGTAATTTCTTCTATTCTGACTCCAGGTAAACGAAAAGAAATTTCCACTTCGGGAATTCCACCACCGACTAACCAATATAATCGGCTCATATTTTCCATGTTTTCTGATAACTGATGTCGTCGCACTGTAAAGCCATAAGGTGAAGGGTCAAATTGCTTAACTTCTTCATGTAAATCACCGCTTCTCCACCACCAGACTCGATGCACGTAAGGAGAATGTGCAGGGTCCATTAGACCAGTGACTGCATAATCTATAAAGCAAGGAAAGCGCATCACTTCTACTAAGTGTGGTTGTTTTTCAGGAAAACCAGGAACTACTGGAACGTCATTTTCTTGAGCATGAATTTGAGATTTTTCTTCATCACTCATGTATATCCAAATGTTACCTTGAGTCTCATGAATGGGATATGATTCCACATCAAAGCGGCTTAATTCAGTGTTTTGTTCTGGTAATAAAGATGGAATGGCTACACACTTTCCAGCGGGGTTGAAACGCCAACCGTGGTAACAACATTCTACTTCTTTGCCATCGAATCGACCACAACTTAAAGGGACTGCACGATGAGGACAAATATCACGAACTGCGGAAACTTTACCATCTTGATTTCTGATCAGGAGTACGGGTTCTCCCAAAAAAATTCGGGATACCATCTTACCTGGTTTAAGTAGATGACTAGGTAGTGCGTAGTACCAAAGATTACGTAATAAGATGTTATTGTTATCTATCATAGGAATACCCGATCAGCGGGAAACGAGCGCGGTTTTAGCCCTGAGAGGGAAGCGACACGGGCGGTTTTAACCGCGTTGGTCTTTTCTATATTAACCGTGATGTGGGTATTCAATGTATTTCTTCACAGAGGGTTGGTTGCAGCTAACTTTCTACCGTAGCGAATAGCAATAAACCCTGTCAGATACATAAATAAACTATAAACCGCAGCCGGTATTGCCATATCAGGATTGTTGAGTAATCCGGCGGTAATGGCGATCGCTAATGTACCATTCTGAAGTCCAACTTCAATCGCAATGCAGATTTGTTGAGGAGGATTGAGATTCAACAACTTGCTAATATAAAACCCTGCAAACATTGAGATAAAATTCAGCAATACAACGCCAAATCCAACTTGAAGAAGAAAGTCAGGGAGACGCTGCCACTCACGAATAATCAACAAGAGAATTATTGTAGCAAGTAATACTCCGGCAAGACGGTTAGTGACTTTTTCCAAAGATAGAGCAAATTTTGGAAACATCTGCCGTAACAGCATTCCCAACCCGATAGGAAAAAGCGTCATCAGAAAAATTTGTGCTATTGTTGCTCCAATGGGTAGAGCGATGGCCGCAGTTTGTCCAATAAAGTGCTGATATGCAAGGTTTGCCAACACCGGAATTGTAAATACTGTAATTACACTGCTAAAAGCGGTTAGAGTTACTGAAAGTGCAACATCGCCTTTGGCAAGGAACGTAATTATATTTGAAGATACCCCGCCTGGACACAGTGCTACTATCATTAACCCCATTGCGATCACAGGTTGCATAGGTACAACTTTAGCAATGATGAACCCAATAATAGGTAAAAAAACTAACTGACTTACTAAGCCGATTGAGACAGCTTTAGGATATTTCTTTACACGTTGAAAATCGTCTGGTACAAGAGATAATCCCATCCCTAGCATAATGATAGCTAAGGCTATAGGTAATATAACCGCACTCAAAAAGCTTGCTTCCATAATTAAATATTCCTGTTTTATATGATAAATTTAAACGATAAACGTTATTTAAAATAAGTAATGTTTTTGTTGGGTTGCGCTTTGCTTAACCCAACCTACAATTTTTTAGTCTGCGTTTACCCAAAAATCTGCGGTTTTGATTTTACCATTACGGTTAAATTGCATCCACATTTTATAAGTTCCTGACTGGGGTAATTTTGTGTGAAATTCAATTTTTCCATCTGTAGTATTTTTGAGCGCGTGAGCGTGGATATAATCGGCTGTCGTGAGAGGAGATGAACTTTTGATCACTACTAAATGAGCTTTTTCTCCTAAGTACGGTTGTAGGTCTTTAATGGGTTGGTTTTTGTTGTCTTTTAAGTCAAAAGTAAAAGTTACATCTTCACCTGCTTTGATTTTTTCTTGAGATGGTTTAAAACTGACTTTGGTATCGGAAATTGTTTTAGTTTTTTCATATTTAGATAAACTTTTGGGAAGGGGAACTGAACCAGGAATAGAGATTTTTGTTAATGATAAAGTTTCGGCTTGTCCGGTGGGTTTATAATCACTGAAAAGTGTATATTCTCCTGGTTGGGGAAAGTTGGCGCTGACTGCAAATCTACCATTTTCTTTATAGTCTGGATGAATATGGTCGAAATGTTCTAAGTCATCACTAACAACTATTAAGTGCATTAATTTTTCTTGGAAAATGTCAAATTTATTGACTGGTTTTCCCGCTTCATCCTGAATATCAAGAACTAAGTCAATCGGTTGATTAGACGTTAAGGTTTTAGGAGTAGTTAACTTAGCATTGGTAACTGTTTTTGGTTTTTGATCATGTTGTGAGTGATCCATAGACTGTCCTTGATGATCACCCATGGGTGTTGTTTCTTTTTTTTCGGTTTGAGAAGTAGTTTCATTATTAGAAACTTGTGTTTCACCAGATTCAACTGTAGATGAACAACCAGAAGATACTAATAATGTTGTAGCCATGAAAATTCCTGTCAAAATACGTTTCATCTTGATATATTTCCTTAATTAAAATTAGCGGTTAAATGAAAAGTGCAAAACCAGAAAATCTGTTACACCCAGTGTAGACAGTAAAGAGATTACCCGCAACTTTCTGCAACACTTCACGGAAATAACAGACCCTAGTACCGCTTCGCGAAAGTCAAAAATCAAAAGTCAAAACAAATACAGACTAAGCTTTTCACAGATTGGGAATGGTTGGTTTATTTCCGCAGTGCTGTACTAGAGTGAAAAGGACTCGATTGCATTTACTCACCGATATTATCACTATTTCCTTGTTGGCATTCATAGCAGGTGCAGAAGGGTGGTTAGAGACATTTTTAGAATTACCAGAAGAAATACCCAGTCCAGATACATTTAGAAGAGTATTTGAGAGAATAAACCCCAAAGAATTTGAGCAATGTTTTCGGAATTGGGTGCAATCATTAGTAGAGAAATTGGGTGTAGAAGTATAGCAATCCTAAATCAGTTATGAACAACAAGATCCCCGACTTCTGTGATCAATTTATCATTTATGGACATAATTAATGAAAGAAGTCGGGGATCTGACTCTTGCAGTGTTCACAAATCAAATAGGATTGCTATAGTTGCTATAGATGGTAAAACTCATCGGGGGTAATATGACCGAGAATTGAAACTAAAAGCCTTACATACAGTGAGTGCATGGGAAGAGTGAAAACAGGTTGATTTTAGGGCAACAAATCTTAGGTATAAATACGGAGAAATCTACAATTTTTATAAAACTTCCCAAAAGTTATCTCATTCATACAAACAAACCGAAAAATTTCAGTTAACCTATAAATAAGAATATTCAAAATATTAAACAATTATGCACAGATTATTATCTGGACCGTTGACTATAGAAAAATTAACGGTAAAAATTGCGGGTTTACCTGCATCATTACAAGGTAAAAAACTAGTGCAAATGTCAGATTTTCATTATGATGATGTGCAATTGTCAGATAAAATGTTAGCAAGAGCGATCGCAATTACTAACCAAGCACAACCAGACTTAATTTTATTAACCGGCGACTACATCACCACCAGCACAGCACCCCTGAAGAAATTGGCAAAACACCTCAAAAAATTGCAAAGTCGTTGTGGTATTTATGCTGTATTAGGAAACCACGATATATTTCCTAGAAACTCCAAATCTGAAGTGACAGATACTTTCACAAATATAGGTATTTATGTTCTCTGGAATCAAATTTCCTATCCACTAGGAAAAGAATTACCAATCGTAGGACTAGCAGATTTTTACTCACAAGAATTTAATCCTACACCAGTCATGAACCAACTAGATCCTCAGACACCACGCATAGTTTTATCCCATAATCCAGATACAGCAGAAATATTGCAAAAATGGCGCGTAGATTTGCAATTATCTGGTCATACTCACGGTGGACAAATCGTTATTCCCGGATTGGGTCCTGTATTAATGATTTACCAAAAAATTGCTCTCAAAACATCTAAAAAACTGCAATATTTTATGCCATTTTTGCGAAATACTAAGCCTAGTATTATTCATTGGGAATGGTCAGAGGGTTTACATCAAATCGGAAAAAATCAACTATATGTCAATCGTGGTTTAGGCACTTATTTGCCCGGACGTTTATTTTGTCCGCCAGAAGTGACGATAATTACTTTACAACGTAAATCACGTTAATTTTTGAATTAGTTGTTGTTAATTGAGAGGATTCAAAAATTAAAGCCTAAAAAATTACAAAGTTGAGAATTTAAATTTATAACTTAAAAAGTGTGTTAAATCAAAATCAAGTATTATAATTTTATTGTAATTTTAAGAATTGTGAACTCTTAACAATCAAGGTTATGAACGCAGCCGACGATAAAACAATAGTACGTGAATACTTCAATTCTACAGGTTTTGACCGTTGGCAACGCATCTATGGAGATGGTGAAGTCAACAAAGTTCAGCTAGATATCCGTACTGGACATCAACAAACTGTGGATACAGTCATCGGCTGGTTAAAAGATGATAACAATCTATCAGAGTTATCTATTTGCGATGCTGGGTGTGGTGTGGGTAGTCTCAGTATTCCTCTCGCAACTGAAGGTGCGAAGGTTTACGCCAGTGATATATCCGCTAAAATGGTATCAGAAGCCCAGGACAGGTCTGTAAAAGCTTTTTCCAATTCTATAAATCCTACTTTCGCGGTACAGGATTTAGAATCTTTAAGTGGTAATTATCACACCGTTATTTGTTTGGATGTTCTCATCCACTACCCCCAAGAGAAAGCTGATGAGATGATTTCTCACCTGTGTTCTTTGGCACAATCACGGATGATTATCAGTTTTGCACCTAAAACCTGTTTCCTCACTATCCTCAAAAAAATTGGTAGTTTCTTTCCAGGTCCGAGTAAAGCTACTCGTGCCTATTTACACCGTGAAACTGATGTGGTGAAAATTCTGGAGAAAAATGGCTTTAAAGTGCAAAGAAAAGCCATGACTAAAACAAGCTTCTATTTTTCTCGTTTGTTAGAAGCAACACGATAATAACAATATCCCCAACTTCTTCAAAAAGTCGGGGATTTGAACACACTAAGGTTAAAATTGCAAGCAAAGTCTAACTTTGAGGTAAAACTATGAAGACGGCGGAAAAATTGGCTGCTGGTTGGCTGCTCACACTCGGATTCATGTTTTTAACAACAACAGTATCAGCAGTAATTACAAAAAATACCACACTCAAGCCTATTTTACCAGGGATACCTGATGAAGCATTGGCAAAAGATTTTATTAATAAAGACGCACTTTATCAACTTGATAATACTGCTACTCAAGGTATCATTTTTGGCGTTCCTACGGCGTTATTGGGGGGATGGTTAGTATTAGGAATGTATAAACAAAATCGACAAAATAAAAAAGTTTTGACAGAGCGACAAAATGAGTATTTGCAATGCCAAGAACAAGCAAAGCTATCGCAATTTTATCAGATGTTACAAGCAAATAATGGCAGAATAACTTTATTAAGTTTTGCCATGCAATCTCAATTACCACCATCAGAAGCTCAACAATTTTTAGATCAAAAAGCTAAAGAATTTAATGCTAATTTTCAAGTAAATGAAGAAGGAGGCGTATCATATCATTTTGATGTTTAGTGTTGTTTTGCTCATTTACATCTAGGTGATTATGACGCAGATTTTTTTAACTGTAGCTGCTATTTTTGGTGGTTTATCTGTTGCTGCTGGTGCTTTTGGCGCTCATGCTTTGCGGGAAAAAGTCAGTGAAAGAATGTTAGAAATTTTCGATACTGGCGCACGTTATCAAATGTATCATGCTCTGGCATTGTTATTAGTAGCTATGATCATGAGTCGTTTGGAAATTCCACCGACTACACTCGTAGTTAGTGGTTGGTTATTTATTATTGGTGTGGTGATTTTTTCAGGTAGTTTGTATGCTCTCAGTTTAAGTGGTATTAAATCTTTGGGAGCAGTTGCACCATTAGGAGGATTAGCATTAATGGCTGGTTGGGGTGCTTTAGCTCTTACCGCTGCAACTATCAAATTTTAATGTAAACAAAATCCTCGGCTGATTGAAAAAGTCGGGGATTGAGAACTTTAAACATGATAATATATCTGTGGTGATAATTAATCAAAATATGCAAATAGTATTGTTTATCCTCAAGCCTTAATTTTATTTTACTAAAAACTCATGTTATCAACACCAGAAATTGCCGTTGAGTTTCGAGATGTCAGTTTTGAAATTAATCATCGTCCTTTATTATCTAACCTAAATCTAAGCATTTATCAAGGGGAAGCTTTGATTTTATTGGGGCGTAGTGGCAGTGGAAAAACCACGACTTTAAAATTAATTAATCATTTGCTTGTACCCACCCAAGGACAAGTTTTAGTCCAAAGTCGCTCTACAACTAATTGGGATGCTATTAAACTGCGGCGACGTATTGGTTACGTCATCCAAGAAACAGGCTTATTTCCTCATTTTACCATCGCCGAAAATGTCGGACTTGTACCATCTTTAGAAAAATGGCCAGCACAGAAAATTGAGGCGCGAGTATATGAAATGTTAAACTTAGTTGGACTAGAACCCAAACAATTTGCTCAACGTTATCCTCATCAACTATCAGGAGGTCAGCGTCAACGTGTTGGAGTTGCTAGGGCTTTAGCCGCAGACCCACCTATATTATTAATGGATGAACCTTTTGGCGCACTTGATCCTATCACTCGTTTAGAATTACAACAACAATTTCAATATTTACAACAACAATTAGGAAAAACTGTAATATTTGTCACCCATGATATTCAAGAAGCTTTCTTTTTAGCAACTAGAATTGGTTTAATGTATGCAGGAAATTTAGTTGTCTTAGGAACGAGAAGAGAATTACTTCAATCTAGACATCCAGAAGCACAAGCTTTTCTTGCTTGTTTAAATACTGCAAATAATTGGGAACAAAATAATTAAAATCAATTAAAATCAATTAAAATCAAAAAAACTATGTTTTTATTTCAATATGCTCCAGAAATTATTCTTCACAGTGGTGAACATTTAATATTAGTAGCTATAGCCATGATAGTGGCCATTTCTATTGGTATTCCTTTGGGTATTTTTATCACTCGTCAACCCAAATTAGCTGCTCCTATTCTTGGTTTAGCAAATGCTATCCAAACTATTCCCAGTTTAGCCATATTTGGTTTTTTAATTTCCGTCCCTTTCCTGGGAGGAATAGGTAAAAATCCCGCCATTGTTGCTTTAACTCTTTATGCTTTATTACCGATAATTCGTAATACTTACATTGGCATTAATAGCATCAACCCCGCCATTAAAGAAGCTGGTGTAGGGATGGGAATGACAGATCAACAATTATTATTACAAGTAGAAATTCCCCTGGCTTTACCAGTTATTTTAGCAGGTGTGAGAGTTGCAACAGTAATATCTGTAGGAATTGCCACAATTGCTGCTGCTATTGGTGGTGGCGGTTTGGGAGTATTTATTTTTCGAGGAATTTCTACAGTTAATAATGAATTAATTTTAGCAGGTGCAGTCCCCGCTGCTTTTATTGCTTTAAGTGCAGATTTTGGTTTAGGATTTTTAGAAAAAAAACTGACTAAACAAACAGAAAATAAAGGTAAGTTTAATCGAAATATACGCATTATTTTAGGAATAATTGGTTTAATTATAGCCGGATTAATAGCATTTAACTATCAACAAACTCCAGCAACAATTACTATTGGATCAAAAAATTTTACTGAACAGGTTATTTTAGGGGAAATATTAGCACAGCAAATAGAAAATCATACTAATTTAAAAGTAGATAGGAAGTTGAATTTAGCTGGTACATTTATTGCCCATGAAGCGGTAAAAGCAGGAAAAATCGCAGGTTATGTAGAATATACAGGTACTGCATTTGCAGCAGTTTTAAAAGAAAAAACCATTACAGATCCGCAAGTTGTTTATGAAATAACTAAAAAGGCATATCAAGAAAAATATAATTTAACAGTTATGCAACCTTTGGGTTTTGAAAATACTTATGCTATGCTTATTCGTCCTGAAGATGCGAAAAAATGGCAAGTTAAAACCCTTTCAGAAATTGCTAAATATACTCCCCAATTGCAAGCAGGTTTTGGTTATGAATTTTTAGAACGTGCTGACGGTTATCCTGGTTTATCTAAAACCTATGGTTTAAAATTTGCCAAGATTAAACAAATGGAATTAGGGGTAATGTATCAAGCATTAAAGGAGAAACAAGTTGATTTTATCGCTACAAATTCTACAGATGGTTTAATTCAAGTTTTGAACCTAGCAATGTTAGAAGATGATAAAAAATACTTTCCACCTTATGAAGCTGTACCTGTTTTTAATCAAGAAATACTAGAAAAATATCCTGAGTTGGTAGAAACTATTAATCAATTAGCGGGTAAAATTTCTACTCAAGAAATACAAAAGATGAATTATCAAGTTGATAATCAATCTCAACCAGTGGAAGATGTGGTAAGGGAGTGGTTAAAATCTAAAAAATTATAGTTTTAATATGATTTTTCACGCTTATAAATTTTTCTCGGCAATTTCAATAAATTTTTTGCTTTGTTCAATCAAAATTCTCACATCTTCCTCACTTAAATTAACGGTATCATCAATACTATAATCTCCTTGAGTCCTTTTATCTTGAGCATCAATCAAATAACGGTGAAATTCCAGGGGAACAATTCCCTTTTTAGCAACTTCTCTACCAAAACATGAAATTACAGCAGCATGACTAGAAAAAGTAAACCCTTGCTGCCACAAAAAGGCTTCGGCAATATAGAACATGGTATAATACGCTCTGGAAGCCGCAAAGTTATATAATTTATTTTCTGCTAAAATCTCAGATGCTAGTAAACTTTCTTTAGCTTTTTTAATAAATTTATGTTGTTCCGAGTTCATAGGAAAATACCCTCTTTTTTGACATTGTAATTAAAGGGAGTATTTTCATTTTCAAATTTTGCAGAAGATATAAAATGACGGGAAATAACCACATCATGATTTAGACAAATTTCAGATATTATCTGACTGGTTCTATCAATTTCGTGATAGGGGTTAATTTCTGATTTGAGAACTACCAAAATATCAATATCAGAAAATTCTTTAGCTTCTTCTCTCGCTTGAGAACCATATAGTATAATTGCCGATAATTTGTCTTGATAAAGATTTTGCAAAGCTTGTTTTACTTGTTGTAATATGATATCAACCTGTGATTTATTCATTGCTGAGATCATCCTTTATAGTTATAGCAGAAGGCAGGAGGCAGGAGGTAAAATACCCTTACTGCTTGAGTTTTGGTGAGTCAGTTTGTACCTCATGGATTTGCAATCTGCTGTATATGCTTAAAACTGAACTAGCAATTTTATTATATCAACAAAAAAGAATTAGCATAGGCCAATCTTGTCAATTACAACTGTTCCTTAATTTTCTCAAATATCCAATCAGGTATAGTGTGTTCTGTGCTACAAACAGAATTATATTTCTTTTCTATTTCCTGCCAATTAATTCTCTTGTCTGATAAAATTTCTTCAGTAAACATATCCAAAGCTTTACCTGTTAAACCTCTTTCTACACATCTTTTCATATACAACCGACTTTCTTCAATTTCTCCAATACATTCAAAGGGTGTGTGTTCACCTAAACCTACCATTTCTCGGAAAGTAGGAAGTAATTCTACATCATCAAATAAGTTGTTTTTAAAAACTTCATTAACAATACTTTGTTGGGAAAATGCCATTAAACCTAACCAAACATAAGCACATTTAGGGCATTTTTCACACCAAGGTTTTTGGACATTACAAGAATGTATTTTGGGAATAAATTCAGGGTATTTACTAAAGTTTTTAAAGATGCGATAATCGTAAATTGGTTGTAAAATACTGAAGTATTTAAAGTTAGTTAATAGGTGTTCTTGGATAAATTGATCCAAAATCTGTTCTGCTTCTAAACCTTTACCCCATTGATGATTAACTTCTTTTCCTATTTCATCCCAGAATAAATTACCTGTATTTGCGCTTTTTTCATGGGCTAAACATAGATAATTATATCCTTGATCTAACATTAAAATTAAAGATTCAAAAATAGAAACTGGTGTTTCTGGTGCAGTAATACCAGAATTTTCAGGAAAGTATAATTTCAAAAAGGGAAATTCTGTAAAATCATCAAAAATAGATATTTGATGTTTGGAGGTAGGTTTAACACATTCTAAGACTTGGGAAATTAAATGATGTTGAAAATCGGCTTTTCCGTAAACGCTATGGGAATATTGCATAGACGCAAAAGGAATAGCTACTTCTTCTAACATTTTCATAGCTAAAATGCTATCTTTTCCACCACCACAACCAGCAAGAATTGTTTGATGATCACCTAAAATAGTTGTAGGTTGACTTTTTCCTAATTCTTGGGAAGTAATAATTTCTGGTTGTTGATAGTCAGTGATATTATTTTCATACCAATGTTGTCCAAATACACCTTGATAAATTTGCACAAATAAATCTAAAACCGCAGGTTCCAAATATTCAGCAATAACAGAAATATCATAATATTGTGGAAATAAAGAACAAAATTTCATGCCTTCAAATAAGGCAATGTGAGAAACTATTCGTTGTATGATTGGTTGAGAATATTTTTCCATCAACCTAGAAAAAGAAACATCATGATAGAAAATCTTAGTAGAAAATTGAAATTTATCTGCACTGTAGCTAATTTCTATATGATGTTCGTGAATTTTTAAACTATAAATTTTTATAACTGATATTTTCATGATTATAAAGTTATTTTTGATTTCATAATGTAGGTTGGGTTGACGTTAGGAAACCCAACATTGATCAGATGATTAACTTTTGTTGGGTTTCACTTTGTTCAACTAACCCATGAAATTTACTATGGTTTAAACCAAACTACGAAATTAAGTTTTGTTGGGTTTCACTTTGTTCAACTCAACCTACGAAATTTACCATCCCCAAGTACCTGGTTCACCTTTAAATGGTCCAACAATATCAGCAGTGATCCATCCGCCATAAAAATCACCAGATTGGGGTTTTACTAGCTCATCATTTACATAACAAGCATCCATTAAGGCTGCGATAAAACCATAATATTCTTGAATGGGTAGAAAATCTGGTGTGGGGTTAAAATATCGCCAAGATGCAAAATTGATATACTTATCACCAATCTTGATATCATAATATTGATATGCACCTTTCCATTCACACAAATTTTTCTTGGGTGTTTCAATTAAATATTCTAGTTTGATATCTTCTGGGGGGAAGTAATAAGTTGGCGGATGACTGGTTTCTAAGACTCTTTTTCCTCTGGTTGTTTCTGCTAAAACAATACCATTACAAATTACTTTTAGGTGTTTGTCGGTATCTTGTAAAATTGCGGGACGGGGGTAGTCCCAAACTGATTCTTGTCCGGGTTTTGGGGGGATGGGTTGTGGTCTGATCATTGTTAACTTACTTAATTAATGGGATATTTTTTTCACGCAGAGGCGCAGAGAGAAATAGAGTTATTGTTTAATGATTTTATCCCGGAGTTAAGCAACCCCGGAATTTTTATCATTACTTAGTTGACACCAGCAGCTATTTTTGTGAGTCCTCCATGATAGTTGATGATTTTAGATTCTGCTTTACCGATTTGAGATAGTCTAAATTGCCAATCAGATATATCTTGATAGCTGAGATGGTGGGTGTCACAACTGGGAGTCCATAAACCACCAACGATGGATGGATCATCAAAACGTAGTAGTCCTGATTTACGAATGTTTTCTCCTTGAGGTGTTCCGGGGATGGGAGAAATTGCATAGGAAGCTACTTGAAATTCTAAGTCTGGGTTAATTTCTCTGAGTTGTTGATGGAGTTCTGATACTGCTTCTTCGAGACGAAGTAAACTGTCGTGGTTGTCGTCGGGAAGACCAATAATTAAACCATAAATGATGACGGGAAGACCTGCTCTGACAATAAGTTTCATCATCTCACAATGTTGTTGCCAGGGCAGCAGTTTACTGTAAGATTCTCTGCCAAAAACGGGACGTTCTGCGGGAATATATCCTAAAAATCCGCCAACTTTACCATCCCATCCCCACAGTGCTTCTATGATTTCTTCATCTGGTGTGAGGTCCGTGTGATCATAGTTGCGTCCTCTTCCTAATGTGGCTTTTCTAAGTTCTAAACCGTTAGGCCATAAAAGTGGCATTCCCATTTCTCGCGCTGCTGTGGTGATTTCGAGAATTTCTTCTTTTCCTCCTGGAAATAGCACTCTACCAAGAAATTGATCTGAACCCATAACTGTACATTTTGCGCCGGCTTCTTTTTGTCGAGCAATCCAATTGATGGTAGTTTGGGGTGACATTCGCCGATAACCTGATGTGTAGGTTGGTGTTTGGCAAAAGTCACATTTGCGATCGCATCCAATGTCAGGATATACCGAACCTATGGGTACTAAATCTTCCACAAAGGGTTCTTCTGAATATTCTTGTCCTAAACATTGTCTGGCTACATCTACCGATGGTAAAGCCCATTGATCAGGACTCATGGCTTGTGGGCGTGTGGGATGATAAGTACCATCGGCTAATATTACTCCTGTGAGTTTTTCTCTGGGAGTTTTACCGAGTACATAGTCAAAAATCGGCCAGTTAGCTGCTCCAGATTTATCAATTACTATCGCTGTTGCACCTGCATCTAAATAATATTTGGGTTCGGCGATCGCATCTGAACCACCAACTACAACGGGTTTTCCTTTACTCGCAAAATGAGCGATCGCCATACAAGTTACTTGGCGCTCTTGGGTATAATTAACAGTAATTCCCCAAGCATCATAGGTTTCTGGATCTATATCATAAATTCTCTGGCCTACATAGGCTTTGGTCAAATTCATCCCTTTCCAAGTTACTTCTCCAAAGGGTTCTTTAGAATCACCAGCTTTGAGATTTACCAATTGAGCATCAAAACCACCAGCTTGTAAATCTGCCATTAATACCTGTTTACTTAACAAGGTATTACGTCTATATAATGCTGTCCAATTATGTCCTTCTTCGTCATATAATCCCAAAGCAGGTACTTCAACTAATCCGATGCTTGGATTTTTTGATTTCATGGTAATCCTCTGTTAATCTTTGATAGTTTCAATTATTGATAACCGAGTTTCGCAACAGTGAACTTTATATTTTGATCAAGCTTTTGTAGATTATCATTGTTTCATACTGTGGAAGACATACCAAATACAAAACTTAATTAACTGCCTAATTTGACCAAATTTATTCAAGATGGCTTTTTAATCTTCACTCCTGGGAATAGTAGCAGGAAGTAAAATACATTGGTTTTGAAAATTATCCATATAAAGTTTACGAAGAACACGCTGAATATGCAGATGTTTTCCCGGTTTAACCTTAGTTAAAGTTCGCAACAATAAGTGAGATTCACTCAAACTTTCCACACCTTCTACAAAAGTTGGTTCAACCACATCTAGCTCATTTTCTTTTAAATGTTGTCCTATTTCCTGAATTACTTCATATATATGTGATAAATTGGCATCACAAGGTACATTCACTTCCACAACCGCAAATATATATTGTTTAGAATAATTAGTAATTGAACCAATATCACCATTACGAATAATATGTAATTGACCATTAGGATGTCTAATGCGGGTGGTTCTCAGTTCTATTGCTTCCACAGTACCCTCTACTGCTTTTTCTTCAGCTTTCCCAGCTTCAATATAATCACCTACCAAATAGTAATTTTCAAAAAGAATAAAGAAGCCACAAACTATATCATTAATTAATGTTTGTGCGCCTAATCCTACAGCAATACCCACAATCCCAGCACCAGCTAAAATAGGAGTAGGATTAATATTAAGAATATAAAGAATAGAAACCGCAACACTAAAGTAGATAAAATATTGTAACAAACTACGAAACAAAGGAATCATAGTTAAACGTCTACTTCTTTGGGTATCAGTCAAATCCTGATCTTTAAATAGCACCTCTTCTAGTAGTAAGTAAATCACTTCAAACATCACGCGACTCAAGAAGATGATAGCAATGATTTTGATAATTTTTAAACCAAAAGTAGCCAATTTAGCTATTAACTGAACTTGCTGAACTACCAATGTTACTGTACAGACATAAATCACAAATTCTAAACACCTTTTCAAAAAAGGAATCAGGTGTTGGAGACGATCATAAAATCTTAATAAATTATCAGGACTGGAATATCTGACGCTTAGAACATCTAAAATATCAACAATTGCGGCCACTGCTTTGAGTATGAGTAATCCCACACTAATGATCAAATAAATCCGCAGTGCGATATATAGATATTCAGAAACTACTGTGGGTAATTTGAGAAATTGGGTACAAATAATGAGAACCCATAGCCAAATTCCACCTCTGATTCTTTGATTGAGTGCAGTAAAAAAAGCGTCAATACTTTCATCATCGGCGGTGTTTTGATCTAAATTCTTAGCACGATTACTAGCTATTTTTAACCAAGATTTGATCACTTTTAGAGAAAATATTGCTGTAATTACAACACCAATACTTTTAGCCAGATCAATTCCTAAAGTAACCCAAAATCCTGATGGAATCCGGCGAATCAGGGCTATTGTATATTGTTGGATGTTTTCACCCCGATAGATGAGAAAACCATTAGCACCGACAATTAAAAGGCACAATATTATACAACTAAGTAATAAGAACCCAGTAATATTGCGGCGCAGAATTTTGATTCTTAAATCGTCACCCTTCAATATTGATAATTTAACCAGGAGCTTGAATAACTTACCTACAAGCCATCTTAATAAGAGAAAAACAATTATTAAAATGCCAACTTCAGCCAAGATAATTAGTATGTTCATAGTGAAGTAATTTTTGCATTTTTATGATACCCAAATTCACAAAAAATTCGGGTATATCTATTCTCAACTGTTTTAATTATTGCTATTTTTCACCGGTTTATATTTTTCTGGTTCTGTTCTTAATTCTACATACAGAGAATCAATACCCTCTTGCTCCAAAAGTTCCAAAATGGCTAAATTTAAGTTTCTCTCAGCATCAAAATACAAGTTATCATCATTCACAAATGCCATCAATTCAATTACGCGAGCATTCTTTTCAATGTTTTTGAAACGCACTGTACACTTAGGAGAAAAACCAGGAATAGATGCTGGCATTTGTTGAATAGCATCGCAAATTCTCGCAGTTTTTTTTGCGGAAATACCATCAATTTTGAGAATTAAATTCAGCCCCCACTTTAATTCTTCCCCTGGATTTTGTGACCAATTTTCCACAATTCCAGAAATCATGCGAGAATTGGGCATTTTGATGATTGAACCCCATTTAGCTATGTGCAGTGTTGTGGTTCTAAATCCAATACCGAGTATCTGTACAAAACCATCTACTCCTGATATTCCTACCCAATCACCTTCTCGATAAAGATTATCGGAATAGATAATAATTGTACAAAACCAGTCATAAACAATGTCTTTGAACAGTAAACCTAAAGTGATACCAGCACCACCGAGTAACCCAACTAAAGCCGCCGCAGATTGTCCTAAAAAGATTTCACTAATTTTAATTACTAATACAATAATTGCAGCCGATTGAAAAATTTTCGGCATCAAAGGTCTGAGTAATTCATCAAGCTCAGTTTCTGTTTGCAGTACAACATTAGCAATTAGTTGACCTAAAATTGATGAACTACGATAAACAACATAGCCAATAATAAAAAGAACTATTAGGTTGATACTTTTACCAATAGTTTCGGTTAATTGAGACCCTAATTCCTGGGCAAGAATTTCTTTGATTAGCCAAAATCCACCAATGAGAATTAGCCAATTTAAAGCTGGCTTAACAATAGCAATTAATTCATCATCAAGGGTAGTTTCTGTTTTCTTGGTAAAATTTTCAATGGTTTTAATGATCACTGCTAAAACAAATCTTCTTAATGTCTGTGTTAGCGTTAATATGACAAGAACAGCAGCAATTTTCGCAATGGGAAAATTAGAGTAATCAATACTTTTGAGCGCGTTAGAGATAATTTCCATTTTTACCCTGTTTACTCTGTTAGATATTTGAGTCTGTTGATTTTAGATCATTGGATGATTTTTATCAGCGTTGAGGATTTTAACAGATATTTAAATCTTGTTTTCTGAATGCTGGCAAAAAAGTAATTAAACTTGACAAAAAATCAATCCCAACTACCCTTTTGTATCTATTTTTTTAAATTTAAAGTTGCTCAAGCAATATTTTGATTGTCCAATGTTGATTAAAGTAGGGATCAAAATTTAAAAGAAGTCCTGATCAATCCTACCCAAATTGTATCATTAGCGGCGTTATGTTCTGGATTAGTAATCATTAAAAATCCAGGAGTTAGATCAATTCTCTCAGTCAATGGGTAACGATAAGATAATTCCCAATGTAAGGAAGTATCTCGATCCCTGCGTTGCATAATATCATTACTTGTAACTTTAGGTGGCATCCCGAACACAAAACTTAATTGACTACCTAATTTGCCCAAATCTGTTAAAGATGCAGTAACTGCCCAACTCCAAATATCTGCATTTGCACCGGGATTAAAATCTATTCCATTTAAACTAGCTATAGCTTTATTTTCAGTCTTAAAGTAGCTAGTCCAACCGCCTAAAACCAATTTATTGCTTAATTTGTAGGTTAATTGTAAACCAAAAGCATTGGAAGAAGTTGGTGTATTTTCCCCAAAAGGTAATTGAGCAAATTGACTACCTTTACTACCAGTCACATTAATAGTTGATCCTGGTTTGGAGGCATAATAATTACCATAGGTAAAGGCAATACCAAGTTTATCTGAGGGGGTATAGGTTACTTGACTTAGTAAGGTATATTGTCCGCCAAATAATCCTTCATTTGGATCATTTCCAGAGGTGGTTAAATAACTAATACCTGCTGCTAATTGATCGGTGAATTGATAATAACCTACAGCACCACTACCAAATGCAAAGGAATAAATAGGACTTTCTGCACCAAAGTTAGAAATTGAACTCACAGGATTAAGTGCTGGAAAAATCCGCGTAGGAAAATCAGCCACGGGAGCAATAGCAATTATGCCTTTATCACCTATGGGAAATTGATAAAAGATTGTTCCTAGTCTGACATTATTATTGGTGTTTGTAGCACCTATCAAAAGAGTCATATCTGTTCCTGTGATGGCACTATTTAAATTATTAATATTCCCTGCAACTAGTTGGGTTTGTAGTTTATCTTTACCTGTAAAACTAGTATCTAGGGTGAGTGATGCGCGTCCTGAAAAGGTAGGATTCACAGTTAATTTTTCGGTGGAATTTGCACCAGGGGCTACTGCTTTTTTATCACCAAAACCACTAATTAAGTTAAAATCTACTCTACCTCTTAAAACTGTAGTTGTGCTAAATTGCTGATCTCGAATCAATGCAGTTTTTTCTTCTAAATTATCTACTCTATTAGTTATATTTTGGAGTTCTTGAGTAAATTCTGTTTGTAATCTTTGGACAACTGCTAAGTCTTGTTTATTAGCTAATTTATTGGTTTGTAAACTATCAAGCGATCGCCTAATTTTCAACAAACACGAATTTAACATAAATGCAAATTCATGGCGTTTTAGTGTTCTATTCCCAGTAAATGTATTTTGAGAAGTACCGCTCAGACATTGATGTTTTTCTACTAAATTACTTAATGCTGAATAAGCCCAATGTTGAGGATCAATATCTATTAATTGATTGACGTTAACAATGGGTTGTACATCACTGGGAGTATTATCATATAGATTGCCAATGGGAGATAATCTTAAATCATCTCCGCTAATTGCTGCCATAGAACTGATTTTAAATTGATTATTAATAGCTACAATTGCTTTTTTATTAACATCATCAGGAACTTTTGTATATCCTAATTCTGGATTTAATTTTTGTCCTTGGGTAAAAATCCATGTTACTAAACTTTGGGTTTTTTCCAGAATTTTTTGATCATCATAATTTTTAGGGAGTAGTAGCCAAGTTAAACTTACTAAAGGATAACCATTTTCTGGATCTTGAATATCTTCGGTAGTAAAATCATTATTAAACTTGACATTTGCTAAGGCTTTCTCTGTTGTTTCTACAGTTGGTTGAAGATAATTACCAGCTTTATTTTCAAGACTGGCAATGGATAGATTTTCTTGTAGAGCTATACTTGTTTGTACATAACCAATTGCTCCCTCAGTTCTGCTTACTTCTCCAGCGATCGCACTATCTTCTGTTAATGCCGAAAATACAGGAAATTTCCATTCTGGATTTTGACTAGGGAGAATTTTCCCCCCAGTAATTTTCTGAAGGTATTTAGTGAGAATAAAACTGGTACTGCAATTTTTAGCACAAGTTACAACTTGGATTTTCTGATTAGGAAATTTGGGATTAATTTGTTGCCAATTAGTAATTTCACCTGTGAATATTTTCCCTAATTGATCACGGGATAATTTTACGGTACTACTTACTTCTTTGAGATTATAAACAATAGCTACACTGCTTCCCCCCGTCGGTAACATCAATAAACCATCTTCCATTTGATTAATTTCAATGGGAGTAGGAATTAAAGTAGTAGCAGCAAATTCTACGGAGTCATTAATAAAAAATCTAATTCCCCCACCACTACCAACGGCGGTATATTTGAATTTTTCACCTGTTTGTGATTCATATTCTTGGCGATAACGTTCTAGCAATGGTTGTACAAATCCATCACCAGCACCCCTTAATACTTGAGCGAAAGCAGTATGAGCAGTGAAAATGATTGTTGTGGTACTGACTAAAGTAGCAGTTAAAAATTGCTGGTAGTTAGTGAATCTGAAAAATTTCATGAATATATACCAAACCCCTAAATGATAAAAAACAATGAATAGTTCTAGAGATTAAGTTTTTTCCTATAAATCACTATTTTATTACCATCTGTAGCAACTTCTAACCAAAAATCTTTAATCACAAATTGATAATAAAGTTCTCCTAATCTGGTACTGCGCCAAATACTAATTACTTGATCATTTGGTGACCATCTTTTAAAGGCTTTAACAGCAATTTCTGGTACTGCACTAGGATCAATTTCTTCGTCAACTTGAAGAATAGTTCCATTGGGGGTAACTTGTACTTG
>NZ_JAYGHA010000037.1:0-15134 GCF_034931405.1 Anabaena sp. UHCC 0451
CTATTAACAATAGCGATAGCTACGCTCGCCGCAGGCATCACACTGCCCAGTGTATCTTATTTTCGCTAACTTTTGGAGGAATGCTTATGGTGAAGGATGCGATAGCGAAGCGCTGCTGCAAGCAGTTCGCTATACACCTAATTTAATTATGGGATTTAAAATAAATAATCAAACCAAAACATTTGATTAATTCGTTTCCTATATTTAGGTTATGGCACAAGCAGAAGCAAAGACTTGTTTTGCTGTTAATTGTAAGTTGGGAAAGACTGAGGAAACCAGTTTATCGTTGTTTTGAAACAATCGCTTTTGATATTCGTCCTCTACTAACGTACAAATTGTAATTGTTGGTTGCTTGGTTTTGCCAATATATTCTCTACCACCAATGCCTAAATAGTCTACAATCCAATATTCAGGAACAGCTAATAGGGCATAATCTTCAACTTTGCGAGCATAATCATTTTGCCAGTTTGTGCTGACAACTTCAGCAATTAGTTTAATTGATTTTCCTGATGTAATTACAGGTTCTTGTTGCCATAATGGTTCATTGATTAGTTGTGTTTGGTCTAATATGATCACATCGGGACGAAAGGCTGTGTTTGTTCCCAGTAGTTTTATCAAACAGCGATGGGGGATAAAGTAAGGTACATCATAATGATCAATTTCTACATTCATTTTTCTGCCAATAAAAGATGATACCTGTTCATGTGGTCCTGTGGGTTCCATCTCAATTAATTCCCCATCAATGAGTTCATAGGGATAGCTGTCACCATATTGAGTAATAAATTCATCAGATGTAATTAATTTTAGGATTGATTGTATCATTATTATTTTTCTCGCCGATTAAATAAAGATTATTCTGACGGTTAGAATCTCATATTATTGACATTTATTAGATTTTACTAATTTTTCTGTACTATTAACAATAGCGATAGCCCTGCCCATTGTATCTTATTTTCTGGGTGATTCTTGGGGTTAAGGATGCGATGGCTATATAGCTGATTTAATTATTTAATTTTCACTCTTAATGTCTGATATCTACAATTATGCCACAATAGCGAGATTAGTTAACAGTATTAGGAGTTTTAGTTGTGGAGTCCCCCCAAAAAACGTTATACCAACCAGCTACAATTGAGGAAAAATGGCAACAAACATGGTTAGAACTTGGCTTAGATAAAACGCCTCAAGATCAAAATAAGCCAAAATTCTACGCGCTTTCCATGTTTCCATACCCATCTGGAAGCTTGCACATGGGTCACGTTCGCAACTATACAATTACAGATGTGATTGCCCGCCTCAAACGGATGCAAGGGTATCGGGTATTACATCCAATGGGTTGGGATGCTTTCGGACTACCCGCAGAAAACGCCGCCATTGATCGAGGTGTACCCCCTGCTAAATGGACATATCAGAATATTGCCCAAATGCGGCAACAATTACAACGCCTGGGTTTATCCTTAGATTGGGAAACTGAACTTGCTACCTGTTCGCCAGATTATTACAAATGGACACAATGGATTTTTCTGCAATTTTTACAAGCTGGTTTAGCATATCAAAGAGAAGCCGCAGTTAATTGGGACCCCATTGACCAAACTGTATTAGCAAATGAACAAGTTGATAATGAAGGACGTTCTTGGCGCAGTGGCGCAATTGTAGAACGTAAATTACTGCGTCAATGGTTTTTTAAAATTACCGACTACGCCGAAGAATTATTAAATGATCTGGATAAACTCACAGGTTGGCCGGAACGGGTAAAATTAATGCAAGCCAACTGGATAGGAAAATCCACAGGTGCATATTTAGAATTTCCCATTGTTGGTTCAGAGGAAAAAATCGGCGTTTATACCACCCGTCCCGATACCGTTTATGGCGTGAGTTACGTCGTCTTAGCCCCAGAACACCCTTTAACTCAAGTGGTGACAACTTCCGAACAAAAAGCAGCAGTAGAAGCCTTTATTAAGGAAGTCAGCAACCAAAGCGAGTTAGAACGCACTGCGGAAGATAAACCAAAACGCGGTATTCCTACAGGTGGAAAAGTGATGAACCCCTTCACTGGGGAAGAAGTACCCGTATGGATTGCAGATTATGTTCTCTATGAATATGGTACAGGTGCGGTAATGGGTGTACCAGCCCATGATGTGCGAGATTTCAAATTTGCTAAAGAACAAAATTTAGCTATCAAAGTTGTAATTGTCCCGGAAATTGGTGCAGAAGAAACTTTAAAATCAGCCTACACAGAAGCAGGAATTTTAGTTAATTCTGGTGACTTTAATGGCATGAATTCTGTAGATGCGAAAAAAGCCATTATCGAATTTGCCGAAAAACAAAACTTTGGTAAATTAAGAATACAATATCGCCTCAGAGATTGGTTGATTTCTCGACAACGTTATTGGGGCGCACCTATCCCTGTGATTCACTGTCCTAAATGTGGAATTGTGCCTGTACCTGACAAAGATTTACCTGTCCAATTACCTGAAGATATTGAATTAAGTGGCCGTGGTGGTTCACCTTTAGCACAATTAGAAAGTTGGGTAAATGTCCCTTGTCCAACTTGCGGTACTCCTGCGAAACGGGAAACCGATACAATGGATACTTTTATTGATTCTTCGTGGTATTTCTTGCGTTATCCTGACGCAAAGAATGAAGAAAAGATTTTTGATTCTGGTAAAGTAAATGATTGGATGCCGGTTGATCAATATGTGGGGGGAATTGAACACGCAATTTTACATTTATTGTATTCGCGTTTCTTCACCAAAGTATTGAGAGATAGGGGTTTGTTTAACTTTGATGAACCATTTCAACGCCTATTAACTCAGGGAATGGTTCAGGGTTTAACTTACATGAACCCAAATAAAGGTGGTAAGGATAAATGGATTCCTTCTAATTTAGTTGATTCTAATAATCCTGTAGATCCACAAACTGGAGAACCTTTACAACGTCTCTATGCTACCATGTCCAAATCAAAAGGAAATGGTGTTGCACCGGAAGATGTGATTAATAAATATGGCATTGATACGGCGAGAATGTTCATTTTATTTAAAGCACCTCCTGAAAAAGATTTGGAATGGGATGAGGCTGATGTTGAGGGACAATTCCGCTTTTTAAATCGCGTTTGGCGGTTGGTAACTGATTATGCTGCTGCGGGAGTTTGTCAGCAAAAAGCGGAAGTTGATAAATTAAATAAAGCAGAAAAAGATTTGCGTCGGGCAATTCATATTGCGATTCAAGCAATTACGGAAGATGTGGTAGATGAATATCAATTCAATACGGCTATTTCGGAATTAATGAAGTTAAGTAATGCCTTGACTGATGCTGATTGTCATAATTCCCCAATTTACGCGGAAGGGATTCTAACTTTGGTGATTATGTTAGCGCCTTTTGCACCGCATATTGGTGATGAATTATGGCAATTGTTGGGGAATAAAAATTCTGTGCATACTCAAACTTGGCCAAGTTTTGATCCTGCGGCTTTGATAGCTGATGAAATTACTTTGGTAATTCAAATTATGGGTAAAACTCGCGGTTCTATTCAAGTTCCTGTAAAAGCTGATAAAGCTGAGTTGGAAAAATATGCCCGTGAGTCGGAGGTTGCACAGCGTTATCTTGAAGGGAAGGAAGTTAAAAAGGTAATTGTTGTTCCTGGTAAGTTGGTGAATTTCGTTTTGGGTTAGGTTTTTGTAGGTTGGGTTAAATGAAATGCAACCCAACTTATTTATTATTGTTGGTTGATGTTGGGTTTCCTTGCGTCAACCCAACCTACAGATAAAATCTGTCATCATAACATAATAGTATACATATTATAAATTACATCTTACTATAGTATTTTCATGCTATATATGGTAAAATATATAACACTTAAAACAAACTAGAATGGTGCTGTATATGATAGAAATAGAAATTAAGAATCTCAAAAATATTAAGCAGTTTTCAATTGAACTTCCTTTTCAAGAAGGTGTATATGCTATAACAGGAGAAAATGGTGTTGGCAAAAGTACAATTTTTTCTGCTTTAGCACAATTAGTTGCCAAAGATTCTTTGAATCGCTTTTTTAAAAATGACGGTAACGGAAGTAGCCATATCAAATATAGATTTGCTGGTAAGGAAAATATATGGAGCAAGACGAAAAAATGGAAGCTATCTAACTCACAAGATGAAGTGATAATCCTGGATGGATTATTTGAGGGAAGCCTAATGTTCGGTTCTAGGTTTTCAGATGTTCATAAATTAATTTTGAACAGAAATGATTATCCAAAAGAAGATGAATTACGTAATGCAGATAGTTT
This sequence comes from Anabaena sp. UHCC 0451, assembly GCF_034931405.1. Classification (NCBI taxonomy): domain Bacteria; kingdom Bacillati; phylum Cyanobacteriota; class Cyanophyceae; order Nostocales; family Nostocaceae; genus Anabaena; species Anabaena sp. UHCC 0451. Next base: position 4,281 of record NZ_JAYGHA010000037.1, read on the forward strand.
TATCATCAAGAATCTTGGAGAAATATTGAGAGATGATGAAAATTTTTATTCTGGGTTAAAAATAATTAAAACCAAACAATTAGCTCAAAAAATATATCGTTTTGAAGGACAACCCTACTTTCTAGAAAAACAAGGACGCTTAATTTCTCAATTCTTTATGAGTTCTGGAGAGTTATTATTAATTGGTTTACTAAATTTTATTAGTGAAAAGATAAAAAGAATTAAATTAAGACATAACAGAGAAAATTATGATAAAAGTCTCATATTAATTGATGAAATTGAAATTGCTCTTCATCCATCTGCACAACAAAGATTATTAAAATTTCTGACTGAAATTTCAAATGATTATAAAGTTTGTATATATATAGCTACCCACTCCGTGCAAATTATTCATAATATAAAACCAAATAGTATATATCATATACAAAGCAATTGTGATAATAATCTTCAAATCATCCATCCATGTTATCCAGCATATGTGACAAGAAGTTTATATACAAACGATGGTTTTGATTTCGTTTTACTTGTAGAAGATGAACTTGCTAAATACATTGTAGATGAAATTATTACAAAACATTCTCTTAAAAATAAAAGGTTAATAAAAATACTACCTTGTGGCGGTTGGGAACAAGTTCTTGTAATGCACCACGAATTTAAGACATCTAAATTAGCTGGTGAAAGTTGTAGAATCTTCTCTATTCTCGATGGAGATATAAAGGATGAGTGTGAAAGAAAATATCAACAAGGCTCAAAATATTATGGCTTAAAAAAAGAATATCTTCCAATCAAAAGTATAGAGAAATTCTTGAAAACGAAATTGATTGATACACCTGATGTAGGTTTTATTCAAAAGCTTGGAGATACATATTTTAATACGAAAAGTCTTGATTCAATTTTAAAAGACTATAAAAAAGACGAGAAATCGTCAAAGGATAAAAATGGTAAAGGTCTATTTATGGTTATAAAAAAATGTGCGGAAGAACAAGGATTTTCAGATGAAAGTTTTAAGAATAAGATTTGTAGTTTTATATATGAAAATGAAGATTTTACTTCTTTATCAGGGTTTTTAATAGGCTTATTGGGAAATTAATAAATGGAGGCTATCCTCCACCTGAGTAAAGTTTGTAGACTGGTCTAAATGAAATGCAACCCAACTTATGTATTATTATTCGTTGATGTTGGGTTTCCTAAAGTCAACCCAACCTACAGAATTAATCACAAGCTTTATCATAAAAATATGGTATCATTGAGAATATATGTATAAATATCATTACCTCAACACAAACGAGTTAGAATCATGAAACTGAGGGTTCGCAAAAATGCACACGCTTCTCGTACTGGTGTAAATCGTTCCGGTAAGTACAAAGTCATTTATCATAAAGATGAATGAGAACTTCCAGATGCAGATGATCGCCATGTTTTAGCAGCAGCTATTAAAAGTGATGCTGAAATAATTGTTACTTTTAATTTAAAAGATTTTCCTTCTAAAAATATTGGACAATATGGTATTAAAGCACAGCATCCAGATGAGTTTATTTTGCATTTAATTGACCTTAATTCTGATCTGGTTTGTCAAGCTGTTAAGAATCAATTAAATACCTTAAAAAAAACCTCCAATCAATTTAGATGAATTGTTAGAAATTTTAATAAAACAGCAAATCCCGAAATCTGTTTCTGTTTTACAAAAATTATTAATAAATTAAAAGTAACTTACAAGTATTTTTCCATTACATAGTTTGTAAATAACACCCCTCTCCGTTCTACCTGTTGTTCTCTAACTACAGTAAATCCATACTTTTGAAAAAATGGTTTTGCAGTAATACTAACCTCTGCATATAATCTCTTCATTTCTTGCGATTTTGCCATATTTTCTATGTGATTCAAAAGTTTTGTACCAATACCCTTTCTTTGATATTTGCTATGACAATAAAAACAATCAATATGACCATCAGGGTCTAATTCTGCAAAACCAACAATTTCACCATTATTTTCAGCAACATAAGGTAATTTGATTTTTAACCTTTGATGCCAAAATTCATAATCCATCGTTTCTGAAGCCCAAGCATTTACCTGTTGTTGAGTATAATCATTAATGTTAATTTCATGAACTGTATTATAAAATAAGTTCATGATCATCTCAGTATCAGAATTTCTATATTCTCTGATGATTAAATTAAACTTACTCAGTTCATAAATTTCTAATGGTAAATTATCAGGATCTTGAAAAAAGGTAAATTTTTTACCTGTAATTTCATCAACTCTAATATTTTCAACTTCGATATTATGGGCTTTTAAATAACTAACAGATTCCTCAATATTCTCAACTGCAAAAGCGAGATGTCGCAAACCACAAGCTTCGGGTTTACTAAGTCTTTGGGGAGGGGTGGGAAAGGAGAATAATTCAATTTGAGTATTTCCTACTTGTAAATCTAATTTATAGGAATTTCTTTCGCTGCGGAAGGTTTCGTGAATTATTTTAAAACCAAGAATATCAACATAAAATTTTTTGGATATTTTATAATCAGAACAAATAATAGCAACATGATGAATATTTGATATTTTTATCATAAATTACTTTCTTCTGTTTTTAAAAACAATTCTATGGTTTTTTACCACTACAAGAGCGTATTTTAGCTTCATTAATTGATGCACTATTTGCCTGATTTGAGGTACTAATTACTTCATTATATAAAGTTTCTGCAACCTCTAAATAACTTGACCAATCAAATTTCATTCAAAGTCCAAATGAATACAAAGATTTACAGCAACCCCTAATGAAGCATCTATCCACCAATTTTCATCCAATTCATCTAGTTGATTTAGAGCTTGATCAACAGATTCTGGACTAGCACAGATATAAAGTACCAGTTTATCCCATTCAGGAGATTCAGGATCAACGTACAACTTTAATCGTAATTTCTCAGTTGGGAAATACTTTCTTATTTGTGGATGAGCTTCTACCAGCACATCTATCAGGTTTGAATGATCTTGCAAAAATCTGTTGACATCAAGAATGTTTTTTATTGTGTAGAATTTAGAAATTTTGCTGAACTTATCAGATCGTTGACTATTTTCTGTTAGCCATTTCGGCTCTTGATATTTTTGAAAATATTGAATATATGAATCATCGGAAGAACCTTTTCTATATCTACTAAATTCGTTAAGCAACAAATTTTTTGGACTTTGCTTTTCTAGATTTTTAACAGCCATTTTTTCTCCTTATTTTGAACTAGAGTGAGGATCTAGATAAAGGACATCAGCTTTTTCTAGCATAGCCTGAATGGCATCTCCTTCTATTAGACATTGAGATAATTGCTCTTGTAAATTTTTTACATCTGCTGAATCTAATGCTACATAAAACTCTCTTAAATCACCTGCATCTTGGTACGCAATTTTTAGTGTGTGAACTATCAATGCTCCAGCTATTTCTTTTTCATTTTCTGGTTTGAAAATAGGTCTTATATCGTTAACAATACGTGAACTTGAAAATATATGGTCGTATTCTTGCAATAAGGTGATGGCTTTAGATGAAATACTTATAGAGCCATCAATTGCTAATAATTTAGTCAGTCGTTTTTCAAAATTTTCTAATTCTTCAGAAGATAATTCTGAAAATGTCTCATCACTCGAAACAGCATCAATTAACCCTGTAATTATTTCAGTATTTTTAAGGTTTTCTTGCGTACGAAGAGAGTAAAATGAACGAATTGCTCTTAAAATCTCCTCTAAATCATTAATAGGGATTTCCTCTATTTTTGGAGAGATTTTCAATGCTAAACTAGCTATATCTACAAAAGGATGAACTTCTGTTATTGCACTCAGTAGGCGATCAAATATAGGTTCGTCAATTTCTATAATTAATTTAATACCGAATTGATATGGTTGTGGAATTTTTAGACTCTTCATTGCCATTAAAGTTAATATTTTTTGTCTTCTTCCAAATCAAGCCTTATTGACATAATCTGTTTGGCTTAATACTCTCAGCTAGTTATAGCTTATATAAAAGCGCATATTCACTTCTACAGTTAAATGTTAACAAATTGTTGTTGCCAAATTACATAACATTCTATATTTAGACTAGCATCAAAACCCTTGATTTTTTACCTTCTTCAGGGCAGGCTTTTTAGCCCACCCTAATTACTTATTCCCTTAAAATCGTCTTTGATACAATCCTGGTTTTCTTGCGGTCTGCTTCCGAGAGTTCTTCACCGGCTTGTAGACGAGTAGCGTTAGTTTGCAGCACAGTTGCAGCATTGGTATCACCAATCTGCAAAGCAGTTTTAGCGGCTGTTTGCAGCATTGTTACCGCACCGATGCGATCGCCCTGTTCCAATTTTGTCTCTGCTACCTGAGTTTGCCGATACTTAGCTAATACCAAAATCGACTGTAAGACCTGGGGATTTAAGGCAGGTTGGTAAGCCTTAGTGATATTGGCATAGACAGGCATCAAGAGAGAAAGTAAACTTTCTTGATTAATAGCTGGATCATCGTAACGGATTTGGATATGTCCAATTACTTGTTTACCTTCCGGCAACTGTCCCAGATAGATATTTGCTAAAACTACCCTTTCTGCACCTTTCATTAAGTCTCCCAAACGGAAAACAAAGCTACCATTAGCTTCTATGTCCACTGGTAACTCAATGGTTTCTGGGGCAACTTGGGCAATAGGTTTGAGTTCAGCTAGTCGCACACCAGGGACCAGAGACAGCAGCAAATGGGCATTGGTTAAGCCCACAGACTGAATCCGCTTGAATAAACGGCTAAATTGGTCTACAGCTTGCTTGGGACTCTCAATATAAGCGAGAGTACCACCACCAGCATCGGCCACTTTTTCCAGCAAGTCCTGGTTCCAGTCATTGCCAAAACCGAAAGTGTTGATAGTGAGATTTACCCTAGTGGCTTTTTGTGCCAGTTCTAAACAACGTTTGTTGTCATTGGGTCCTAGTTCCCACTTCCAAATTTTTAAACCCCCATCACCATGCCCATCTGTCAGCAGAAATGCTTGAGAAACAGCACCTTTTGTCCCTTTGAGTAATTCTGTAATTCCCAAAGATAAACCTTCAGCAATGATTGTGCCACCACCAGCTTTCAGCTTCTTGTGTAGCTGGGATTTGATAGTTTCGGGGTCTTGGACGATTTGATTAGGGATAATGACCTCAGAAGTTGCCGCAAAGGCCACAATTGAGATGCGATCGCCTGGTTTGAGTTGATCCAGTAATTGTTCTACTGCCTGAATCACGGTGTTCAGGGGTTCGCCGTGCATAGAACCGCTTTTATCGAGAATCAGGCATAAATTCAGGGGTAAACTGGGGTCAAGCTCATCAGCAATAGCCGAAATGGAAATTTCTAGTTGACGCTGGTTACTCAATTGAGCCGCATCAACATTGGTATCATTTAATGCCGATAGTAATTGAACTTTCATTTAGGAGGAGCATCCTGCAACACAGTTTTTGAGACAATCCTGGTTTTTTTGCGATCGCTTGCGGATAACTCTTCCCCGGCTTGTAAGCGAGTGGCCGAAGTTTGCAACACCGTTGCTGCACTGGCATCTCCCATTTGCAAAGCCGTTTTTGCTGCCGTTTGTAGCATTGTCGCCGCCCCAGCGCGATCGCCCTGTTGTAATTTCGTTTCAGCTAACTGGGTTTGGCGATACTTGGCTAAAGCTAAAATCGACTGTTGCACTTCGGGATTGGCACTCGGTTGGTAAATGCGTCCCACATTGACATAAACTGGCATATTCAGGGAAAATAATCCAGTTTGGTTGAGTGCGGGGTCATCGTAGCGGATTTGCACATTAGCGATCGCCTGTTTACCTTCTGGCAACTGTCCCAAATAAATATTAGCCAAAATTACCCGTTCCACGTCTTTCATTAAATCCCCCAGCCGCACAGCAAACCGACCATCATTTTCTGGTTGTACTGGTAACTCAATCGTATCTGGGGCAACCTGGGCAATGGGTTTAAGTTCCGCTAAACGCACATTTGGCATCAGTGAAAATAACAGATAAGCATTAGTCAATCCCACTGTTTGCATCCGAGTAAACAAGCGATTGAACTTATCCACAGCTTGATCAGGTTGTTCAATATGAGACAAATTCCCCAGCCCCACATCAGCTATTTTTTCTAAAATATCCTGATTCCAATTGTCACCAAATCCTAAACTATTGAGAGTTAAATTATAGCTGGCTGCCAATTGGGCGAATTTCAAACAGCGATTATTATCACCATGTTCATTTTCCCCATCAGTAAGTAAAAATGCTTGGGAAATAGTGTCTTTTTTCCCCTTGGCTAACTCCTCAATCCCCAACCGCAAGCCTTCATCAATCGCCGTTCCCCCATCAGCCGTGAGGCGATTAATTTGCTGTTTAATGTATTCTCGATCTGCAATCACCTGATTAGGGACTAAAACCTTAGCACGATGGTCAAAAACAACTATGCTCAGACGATCCTCAGAACTGAGTCTGTCAACCAACAAAGAAGCTGCTTTTTTCACAGTTTCCAGCGATCGCCCATTCATCGAACCACTATGATCAAGAATTAAGCATAAATTTAATGGCACACTGCGATCTAGAGTTTCGCCAATCGCAGAAATCGAAACCGCCAACTGACGTTGACTACTTGGTTGATTCGCGTCTAAATTAGCATCATTTAGAGTAGGCTGCAAGTTAACCTTCATAAGCCAATTTTTCCTATCGAGATTATCTATATCTATTTAATTGATAACTCCAAAAGGTAGCCTAATGGCTACGGAAAATGGGTTTATTAAGGTTTTGACCGTCCCAACTTACATCTGGTTTCTCGAAAACGAAAACATAGCATAATATTCAAAATACCCTAGTGATCTGGCTTTCTTGACCATCAGTGAGAAATCCACACCCTAAATTATTAAAGCATCGCGCTAGGATGTAATACAGTTAACGGCATAGTTTCAGGCGATTCAGTTCCTATGGACATTTCCCCCATCAAGGCTGTACAAGCCCCCTATTACGGCGATAGCTCCTACCGGACACCGCCACCAGATTTACCTTCCCTACTATTAAAGGAGCGAATTGTCTATCTGGGTATGCCACTAGTACCTGCGGTCACGGAATTGATTGTTGCTGAATTGCTATTTTTACAATCCGACGACCCCGAAAAGCCAATTAAAATCTACATCAACTCCACCGGCACTTCTGGTTATAGTGGTGAACCTATCGGTTTTGAAACCGAAGCCTTCGCTATCTATGACACCATGAAATACATCAAGCCTCCCATCTATACGATTTGCATCGGTTCGGCAATGGGTATGGCCGCAATGCTTCTCAGTGCCGGTACAAAAGGCTGTCGTGCTAGTTTGCCCAACGCCAACATTATCCTGCATCAGCCCAAAAGCTACGCCCAAGGCCAAGCAACGGATATTCAAATTCGCGCTAGAGAAGTTTTGGCAAACAAAGCATCAATGCTGGAAATTCTCTCCTATACCACGGGACAGGATGCAGCAAAAATCTCCAAAGACATGGATCGTCTTTTCTACATGACTCCTTACCAAGCCAAGGAGTACGGTTTAATTGACCGCGTGTTTGAAAAAGAAGAACTCGCCAACCCCCCACTCCCTGCAAGTGTGCTTTAAAAAGGAGATCAAGGAGTCAGGAGTCAGGAGTCAGGAGTTACAAGAAGTGAGTTGTTCATAACTAATAACTAATGACTAATGACTAATGACCACTGACTAATGACTGACAACTAATTAAAACTGGAGTCGTAAAAATGCCTATAGGCGTTCCTAAAGTTCCTTACCGGATGCCCGGAGGACAGTATACAGATTGGATTAGCATTTATGACCGTCTCTACCGGGAAAGAATTATTTTCTTGGGACGGGATGTAGATGATGAAATTGCTAACCAAATTATCGCCGTTATGCTTTATTTGGATTCAGATGATCCAGGTAAGGATATTTACTTATACATCAATTCCCCCGGTGGCATGGTAACATCTGGGTTGGCGATTTATGATACCATGCAACACATCAAATCTGATGTTGTTACCATTTGCGTTGGATTAGCTGCTTCCATGGGTTCTTTCCTGTTAACAGCTGGCGCTAAAGGCAAACGCATGGCCTTACCCCACTCCCGGATTATGATTCACCAACCATCCGGTGGTACTCGCGGACAAGCTTCTGACATCGAAATTGAAGCCAGAGAAATTCTGCGAATTCGTAGTCAGCTAAATCAGATTTATGCTGATAACACTGGTCAAGCTTTGTCTAAGATTGAAAAAGACATGGATCGAGATTTTTTCATGTCTGCTCAAGAAGCCAAAGAATATGGTTTAATTGACCGTGTGATTGAAGACAGGGTGTAAATAGGGAAAAATAAATTCAAAATTCAAAGTTGAAAATTCAAAGGTAGGAATTCTTCATTTTGAATTTTTAATTTTGGATTTTGAATTGGAGTAAAAGCAACATGGATTTGGGAGATTGCTACCGTTTATTGGGCTTGAGGTCGGGAGCCTCTTTTGCTGAAATCAAATCGTCTTACCGCAAACTGGTACGGCAATATCATCCCGATACCAACCCAGATGATGAAAAATCTAAAGAAAAATTTATTGCTTTGACGGAGGCTTATAGATTTCTGCAAACGGTAGTACCGCCAGAGGAAATAGCCCCAAAATCTCATAGTTCATTTACCTCGTCAAATTCTGTGGGTTGTTACACTGAGGCAACACAGCCAGACTCAGCATCAAAAACAACAGTGATGCCATACCCACCGACGGTAGAGGATATAGAACAACGCCTGAAATGGAAAACTTATGAGCAGTTGCAGCGGTTTTTACAGGAAAAACGTTTTCCCCAAGCGATCGCTTTAGTTGAAGCTTTAGCTGCTAGACTACCAGGAGATATAGAAGTACGCCAATGGCAAGCTATATCCTATCAGATTTGGGGAAGGGCGCTTATTAATGAAAAACAATTGCCAAAAGCCAGAATCTATCTCAAAAAGGCTTTAAAAACAGATCCTCACAACAAAACTCTGTTAAGCGAAATCCAGCAAGATTTTGAGCGTTTGGGAATTAGAATTTGATAAAATTTTGATGAAATTTTAATTGCATATTTTCTGCTTTCCTGCAAATTTTTTTTGGATCATTTCTCAGCATGGATATAATCCACAAAATAAAATTTAGGAATAAGCGAAAATTTCAACCAGGAATAAACACCCATTCCTAAAAGTGCTGTAATTATTAATGGTAAACCGACCTTAATCCGCAAATCATCAGGAAGAATCGCAACTCCAGAGACAGTAATTACAAAATAGGCTAACAGTCCAATTTGCAATCGTTCCAGATTTTTTAATGCTGTTCTACAACTACTACAATGCTGAGTATGTTGTTTGTAACGATCCAACATCTCAAGACGATTGTCATTGATTTTAGTTTCTGTATTACCAATACCTACCTCTTCCCAAGGTAGTTGACCGTGACAATATTTATCAAACCAAGTCCGAAACTCAATTACTAAACGATCCGCACCTGTAGGTAATTTATAGGCAGTTTTCCAACTTTCACTTAATTGTTTTTGTTGAAGTAAATATTCTTGCTGATTTAACAGCATCATATCGCCATCGAGAACTTGATTCCGAGTTTTGATATGTTCCCACCAACGGGGTGTTAAACGCTGAAATGTTTTGGCGAAGTTGCGGGGAAACTGTGCCACAATTCTACATTTACCTGGTAACACAGGAATACAGTAAGTGACTAGTCCGATTTGTTTATCTGAGTTAGGAAGATTGATCGCATATTCCAAGCGACAGGGAGGTTCAAAAGAAATTGAAGTTTGAAAACGCCCAGAAGTATCTGCTTCAATTAAATTTGCTGTTGATTGTATAATCTTGATAGGTATGGGTTGTGCGTTTTCTCGATTACCCTGTACCCCATGATGAGCAAAAGGAACATGACTAGGATCTGCTACATTTTCTACTAGAGTCTGCCAATCGTATTCTAAATCACGAACAAAAGAAGACCATACAAAGCCTTTCTTTGCATCTACTTGTGGTGATAAAGGTAAGGGTGTATTCGCAGCTAGTTCTGGTGTCTTTGCATCCGGCCATACCCAGAGTAAATCATTTGCTTGACGGACTGGGAAAGAAATCACACAAAAATTTTGCTGGTTTTTAGCGGTAACTTCAGGATTTTCCGCCTGGGGAATGTGAGTACAGATACCTTGATCATCAAATTCCCAGCCATGATAACTACACATTAAATTCCCCGTTTTATCATCAATACGACCCTCACTTAAAGGTGCTAGACGATGGGGACACTGATCTAAAAATACCCGGTAATTCTCAGATGATCTGGGCTTCCAAATCACTAATCTAATTCCTAATAAAGTTACGGGAACTGGCCGCTGTGGATCAAGGTCTTCAATTGGTGAGAGAGGATACCAGTGCTGAAAAAAATTGAATTCGGCTTGCATTCTACTTAATTTTAATAATTTACTAAATCAGGGTGTGAGGAAAATTATTGTATGTCTCAATCTGTAATTACCATAACCGTTAAATTGTTTGCTGCCTATCAAGAAGCTTACGGTCTTACGGAATTAGTGCTGGAATTTCCTCATGGTACACCAGTAAAAGCGGTATGCGATCGCATCATCTCCGAACACCCAAACCTAAGCAAATGGCGTGATGTTACCCGCTTTGGCATCAATCTGATTTTTGTTGAATCAGACACATCTCTCAAAGATGGTGATGAAGTCGTACTCATTCCACCCGTAAGCGGAGGTTGAGGAGCTAGGTGACTGGGGACTGGGGACTGGGGACTGGGGACTGGTGACTGGGGACTGGTGACTGGGGACTGGTAAACAGGTATAAATTTTTACCCTAATCCC
>NZ_JAYGHA010000037.1:15251-53855 GCF_034931405.1 Anabaena sp. UHCC 0451
AGCCGACAAAAATAGTCGGGTATGTTTGACGTGTATTTTTGCTCGTGCTAGTATCATTCCAAAGTTGACGGATATACGGGGAACGCTAGTTTATGACTCAGGCAATTGCAAACTTAAACAAAGCCAATACTTCTATATTGAAAGCATTGAAGTGTAAAGAATGTGGCGCGGAATATGAATTAAAAGCGAGCCATGTTTGTGAAGAATGCTTTGGTCCATTGGAAGTCAAATATGACTATGATGTTTTGCGTCAGTCTGTCAGTCGAGAAACTATTGAAGCTGGTCCCAACTCTATTTGGCGTTATCGTCACTTTTTACCTGTAGCTACCGACAATTATATAGATGTAGGGACTGGGATGACTCCCCTGGTTCGTTCCCACCGTCTTGCCCGTCGCCTGGGTTTAAATAAACTTTATATTAAAAATGATGCCGTGAATATGCCCACCTTGAGTTTCAAGGATCGGGTGGTGTCTGTGGCACTTAGTAGAGCCAGAGAATTAGGTTTTACTACAGTTTCCTGCGCTAGTACCGGCAACTTGGCAAATTCAACCGCTGCGATCGCAGCCCATGCTGGTTTAGACTGTTGTGTATTCATTCCTTCAGACTTAGAAGCCGGTAAAATTCTGGGTAGCTTAATCTACAGTCCAACTCTGATGGCTGTTAAAGGTAACTACGATCAAGTTAACCGTCTTTGTTCAGAAGTTGCTAATACACACGGTTGGGGTTTTGTCAACATCAACTTACGTCCTTACTACTCAGAAGGTTCTAAAACATTAGGCTTTGAAGTAGCAGAACAACTAGGCTGGGAACTACCAGATCATATAGTTGCACCTTTGGCTTCTGGTTCTCTGTTCACCAAAATTTATAAAGGTTTCCAAGAATTTACAGAAGTTGGTTTAGTCGAAGGTAAAAATGTCCGTTTCAGCGGCGCACAAGCAGAAGGTTGTTCTCCAATTGCTGAAGCTTTCAGAGAAAACCGTGACTTTATTAAACCAGTCAAACCCAATACAATTGCTAAATCTATCGCTATTGGCAACCCAGCAGATGGGCTTTATGCTGTAGAAATCGCTAAAAAAACCAACGGTAATATTGAATCTGTTAACGATGCAGAAATTATCGAAGGGATGAAGCTACTGGCTGAAACTGAAGGTATCTTCACTGAAACCGCAGGTGGTACAACTGTTGCAGTCCTGAAAAAATTAGTAGAAGCTGGCAAAATTGATCCAGATGAAACTACAGTGGTTTATATCACTGGTAACGGTTTAAAAACCCAAGAAGCAATTCAAGGTTACGTTGGTGAACCTTTAACTATTGATGCTAAACTCGATAGTTTTGAACGGGCGCTGGAAAGATCCCGCACACTTGATCGCCTAGAATGGCAACAAGTTCTGGTTTAATCATTAGCTGAGTGGTCATTATTCACCAGAAATCAACAGATGACCACTGATAATTGATAACTGATAACTGATAATTAACTATGGCCGTAAAAGTTTTAGTTCCTACTGCTCTGCAAAAGTTCACAAATAACCAAGCTGCTCTAGAATGCAGTGGTAATAATATTTCTGAATTATTTGACTCCTTAGAACAAGCCTGTCCTGGTATTAAGTCACGTTTGTGTGATGAAAATGGCAACCCAAGACGCTTTTTAAACCTGTATGTCAACAGCGAGGACATCCGCTTTTTACAAAATACAGAAACACCTCTAAAAGATGGTGATGAAGTAAGTATAGTTCCTGCTGTTGCGGGTGGTTAAAAATAGTATTTAGCAATCAACATACAGCTAAATACTCAATTTAAAACAACAGGGGGATAGGAAGATTGTTTTTTGGAAACAAGGAAAAATCCAAAATTAATTTTATCCGTTCCCCCTGTTTTTTATTAAGCAGTTAATAATGCTTTCAAATCTTCAGTTTTTAATCTTGGACCGTAGGATGTAACAATCTTAGAAGCAGCGGTAGATGCTAATTTTCCAGCTGTTTCATAACTCATACCGTGGGTAATACCATAAAGAAAAGCTCCTGCATACATATCTCCTGCACCTACTGTATCTACAGCTTGAACTTGAGGTGCAGCAATTTCAATTAAATTTTCACCGTCAAATACGACAGAACCCTTGGGACCGCGAGTAATAGCAAATCTCTGACTCAGGATTTTGAGTTTATCTACAGCTACCTGAAAATCTTCTGTCTCTGCTAAACCTAACGCTTCAGTTTCATTAGCAAAAATGAAATCTAAACCAGGTCCAATGATTTCTAATAAACCATCTTTAAAAAATTTCACCATGTTGTAGTCAGATAAAGACATGGTGGTTTTGACTCCGGCATTTTTCGCGATTTCTCTAGCTTTGATCGCTGCTTCTTTAGCAGTGGGAGATGTGACTAAATAGCCTTCAATGTATAAATATTCAGCATCAGCGATCGCTTCTGGGACTAATTCTTGAGTCGAAAATTCGCCAGTAATTCCCAAAAATGTATTCATTGTCCGATCCGCATCGGGGGTGACTAAAACCAAGCATTTACCTGTAATTCCTGATTGAAGATCGCCATTTTTTAAGTTAGTATCTACCTGACAATTAAGTAAATCTTCAATGTAAAAGTCTCCAAATTCATCATTAGCAACTTTGCAGGAATAAAAGCTTTTTCCTCCTAGTTGACTTATCGCCACCATTGTGTTAGCCGCCGAACCACCACAACTCTTATGACAATGAAGATGTTTGAGATTTTCCAACATCAGATTTTGATTTTCTTCATCTAGGAGTGTCATCACACCTTTATCAATGTTTAGCTGTTGTAGTAACTCTGGAGATACTTCGTATTCTATATCTACCAAGGCATTACCCACACCATAAACATCATATTTCTTGCCCATTTTTGATCTCCTAGAATAATTTCTGTCTGAGTCGAACAGAATTGATAATAACAGATATGCAACAAATCGAAAAATTCTGACTCATTCGTTTTTATCTGCGTCTAGCTGCGTTTATCTGCGGTTAGTTATTCTCAATAGATTTATTTTATGGAGATTCAAATTAGTGACTTGCAAATAATCACAGGAAACGCCGCAGCTAATACCCTCAATGGTAAAGCAGGTGCAGATATTTTCACTGGTGGACTTGGTAATGATAAATTGTATTTAATAGAAGGCAGAGCCTTTTGAATTTCATTCCCATACAGAGTATGGGAACGAGAGAACGAGATAACAGAGTATGGGAACGAGAAAATTGGACGCGAAAAGATAAATAAAGGTGTTGACAAGAAGTTTTAGATATGTTATGCTGAAATCGACAAGGAAGAACTATCTTGTAATAATTGAATATTGATAATTAGGGATAAAACTTTCATCTTCATCCTGTAAATCCTGAAGATCCGAATTCAGATAGGATGCAACAAGTGTATTAAAATAAAGATTTAGACCGAAATTCTATCTAGTAGTAAGTCTAGAGAAGCCGTCAGTTTTGGCTTGCATTAATTTTATACTCCCCTAGCCTGTCTTGGCGAAGATGAAACATACTCTTTCTGTTCTTGTAGAAGATGAAGCGGGGGTTCTGTCCCGCATTTCCAGTTTATTTGCTCGTCGTGGTTTTAATATTGAAAGCCTTGCTGTGGGTCCTGCTGAACAGGGGGGAATTTCCCGAATTACGATGGTTGTACCTGGTGACGATCGCGTAATTGAGCAACTCACTAAGCAATTATACAAGTTAGTGAATGTCCTCAAGGTACAGGATATTACTGAAACTCCTTGTGTAGAGAGAGAATTAATGCTTTTGAAAGTGAATGCTAATAGTAGTAATCGTTCAGAAGTGATTGAAATATCTCAAATTTTCCGGGCGCGGATTGTAGATGTGGCGGAAGATTCGGTCACTTTAGAAGTTGTGGGAGATCCGGGTAAGATGGTAGCAATCGTTCAAGTATTGCAAAAATTTGGTTTGCGGGAAATTGCCCGGACTGGTAAAATTTCGCTTCCTCGCGAATCTGGTGTTAATACTGAATTACTGAAGTCTTTGGAAGCAAAAGTTTAGTTTTCATACTCAAATCCCTGACTTTTTGAAGAAGTCGGGGATCTATCTACGAAACATAACACTTGTGTCCTATATTGAAATTGCACCTACTTATACCTGTACGATTTTCCTGCATGAGTCAAATAATCTGGATCGCAAGACACGCCAACCGTTTAGATTTTGTTAACCCTGATTGGTTTCTCACAGCCGAAAAACGCTATGATCCACCATTATCAGATGATGGCATAATACAAGCACAACAATTAGCCAAACGACTCAAAGGCGAAAAAATCAGTCATATTTTTGCATCACCCTTTTTGCGAACCGTGCAAACAGCTAATGCGATCGCAGAAGTTTTAGATTTACCAATTAAACTAGAAACAGGCTTGAGTGAGTGGTTAAATCCAGAATGGATGACAGAAACACCAGAAAGACTCTCAACATCAGCTTTAGCAGCATTATTCCCCAGAATAGATATTAGTTACACATCACGGGTTGCGGCACAATATCCCGAAACCCATGAACAGGTAAGACAACGTTCTGCACAAACTGCAAGATGTTTAGCCTCAGAGTTTTGGCCAAATGATATTCTTTTAGTAGCACATGGCGCTTCTGTGTTGGGTGCAGCAATGGGTTTAGTGGGAGAAATAGCCAAAACAGAAGTTAAAGCTACATTATGTTCTTTGGTAAAAGTGGTACGTCAAGAATCAGAATGGTTGCTAGAACTAAAGGGAGATACTTCTCATTTGACCACAATAGAAGAAGTAGTCCGATTTGTGTAAGTCTCTAGATTAGGGATTTTCAATTAATGGCAACTCAATCCTAAGCACAAATAAGTAACTAGCTGATAAATTTTATGACATTGCTACTAGCAGGAGATATAGGCGGGACGAAAACAATTTTGCGACTGGTGGAATCCTCAGACTTAGGGTTAAAAACCTTACATGAAGAGAGTTACCGCAGTGGGGATTTTCCCGATTTAGTGCCAATAGTTCAAAAATTTTTGGCTGTAGCGAAAACATCAACACCAGAAAAAGCCTGTTTTGCGATCGCAGGACCAGTGGTAAAAAATACTGCTAAACTAACTAACTTAGCCTGGTTTTTAGATACGGAACGTTTAGCCCAAGAATTAGGTATTGTTTCTGTATCCCTGATTAATGATTTTGCAGCTGTTGGTTATGGTATTTTTGGTTTAACCAAGCAAGATTTACTCACTTTGCAAGTTGGTAAACACCAAGCCGATGCACCTATGGCAGTTATTGGTGCAGGAACAGGTTTAGGACAAGGCTTTTTGATTAAACAGGGGAATCAGTATCAAGTTTTTCCCTCAGAAGGTGGACACGCAGATTTTGCCCCTCGCAACGAGTTAGAGTTTCAGTTGTTGAAATACTTGTTAGATAAGCATGATATCCAACGTGCTTCTGTGGAAAGAGTTGTTTCCGGGTTAGGTATTACTTCCATTTACCAATTTTTACGCGATAGAAAAGTAGCCGCTGAAAACCCAGAAATTGGTCAAATTGTCAGAAATTGGGAACAAGAAGCCGGACAAGCCGAAAAAACTGCTGATCCTGGTGCAGCTATTGGTAGTGCAGCTTTAGCTAAAAGCGATCGCCTTTCTGAACAAACTATACAACTCTTCGTTGAAGCTTACGGTGCAGAAGCCGGTAATTTAGCCTTAAAACTCTTACCCTACGGTGGCTTATACATTGCTGGTGGTATTGCCCCAAAAATTCTGCCTTTGATGCAAAATGGCAGTTTTATGTTAAGTTTCACCCAAAAAGGAAGAATGCGTTCTCTCCTCGAAGAAATACCAGTTCACATAATTCTTAATCAGCAAGTAGGATTAATTGGTGCTGCTTTGTCTGCGTCTAGGTTATAAATAGCAGCAACAGTGAAAACCGCATCTGCGAAGGCTATAACAATGACTCTCAAATTTTTACTACCTTTTATGGCTGCCACTTTTTTATACAGTGGGTTAATTTCAGCCGCGCCACCTAAACCGACAGCTTCTCCTAGTAAACCAGCTGTACCTAAAGTAGTGCAGCCAAAATGGAAAGTATTTACTCCACCAGACAAGAGTTTTCAGATTTTGATGCCAGGAAGACCAAAAACGAAAACTCAAGTACAGAAAACCTACATGGGAGAAATAAAATTACAACTATTTGTAGCCCAACCACCAGCACAGGAAGTTGCATATTTAGTCACTTACAATGAATTTCCTTATAGCTATGCTAAGATGACCAGCCCACAAAAAATATTGAATCAAGCGCAATCTAATACTTTAAAAGCTACACAAAGCAATTTAATTAGTGAGCGAAATATTCGCAGTTCTAATGGTCATCCTGGTAAAGAAATTCAATATGTAGATTCGGCTGGTAAGGTAACTACAAATAGAATGTATGTTGCTGAAGGGCGGTTATATCAAGTGATGGCGATAGTTTCTAAAAAACAGCGTTCAACTTTAGCTAAAACCATGACAGGATATTTGAATTCTTTTCAGTTAGTTGTGAGAAGGTGATCCGATTTTAGATTTTAGATTTTGGATGTTGGATTATAAAAAGACATAATTAACCAATGTCTAAAAATTTATTGTGGTGCGGGCAAAATGCCCGCTAATTATCAAAGAGGCGCTTTCCTGCCTATCCCACAAGATGAGATAATTTATTTTTTGGTGTTCCCCGTTGAACTAGATGCTGGAGAAGTAACCGTTTTTGGTTTTGTACGTTCTTGTTGATAAAAACGGACAACTTTCTGCACATAATCACCAGTAAAACCCCGATCACAACCAGTATAAAGTCCAGTCATCCACCAACAAGCCGCACCACGGACAGCAGCAAGTTCATTATTTTTAGTAGCCTGAAACTGGTTGGTTAATTCACGGTTGACGATGCAAGAAATCACTTGACGGGCGATTTTAGGATCATTTTCAAACTGAGTCGGTGTTAATTCTTTTTTTAGACAAGTTTTTGACCAACCTTTCAAAGTTTCTGGTTTAACTTGCCATGCGCTGTAATATCCACTATTTGGCTTTTTTGTCTGGGGTGCAGCTAGTCGCAAAGCCTCTACCATTGCTGCAACTTGGCTATCATAAATTGATTGTTGTGGTTGAGCTACTACTGGTAAAATACCTAAACTGATCATAACTCCTGCGAGTAGCAATTGTACTGATTTGTTGATCATGAGTATTTATTTATTTTAAAAACATTGAAATAGAATACTATATTTTTGCTTACATGACTAAATCTTTTATATTACTAGTACAGCACGGCGGAAATAAACCAACCATTCCCAATCTCTGAAAAGCTTGCTCTGTATTTGTTTTGACTTTTGACTTTTGACTTTTGACTTTCGCGAAGCGGTACTAGTTTGATTAGGTAATGCGGCTGTTAAAACTACCCTAAGTAATGGATTGATAAATAAATTTAAGCCTTAAATTGACACTAATGAAGGTAGTTTGAGTTGTCTAATATCTGGCTACTGGTATTAATAGCCGATCTGTATTCATAGATAGATGAATTTCATTTTTATAGTTAATTGTGTCAAATTGGCGTGACTTAATTAGCGAAAATTTGCTATAAAGTCTACAGTTAAAGACAACGTTATGTACCTGCATTAGTCATGTCGAATTTATGAAAACTTACAGAAATAAAAATTTCATTCTGCCAATTTACAAATCTCTTGGTTTAGAAATATCCTTGGATATTACCATATCAGATCAAGTATATAGCAGTTATAAAAAGCACAAAAAATTCTGTAAAAAGATGCCATCTGATTATTTATTCAGAATGTTTTAAATATGTAAAGTTTGGATTTCATTGATTAAATACCCAGGGGTTTATTAGGTTGAAAAATTCCGCATATTTTCCTGGAGATATTGACAACCATGAATATTCCATTCTTAATTTTTGATAACACAATTCAAAAAATAAGCAGTTATTTATTGAGTAAATTAATCAAAATAAGAAATAGACATTGGGTTATCTTTGATATCTTTGTTTTTATGACTGCACCATTCTTAGGACTTTTTTTGCGTTTAGATGGTAATCTCAATCTGCAAGAATATATCTTAGGACTAGGAATTGCCACAATAGTGTTTTTAGGAGTCAAACTAATTGTATTGTGCTGCTGTGGTTTTTATAGACGTTATTGGCGTTATGCAAGTGTTGAGGAACTGACATATATAGTCATGTTGATGATCACTGCTATCCTAATTCAAACCTTAGTATTTAATTTCCTTGATATCTTTGATCAGAAATCCAATTTAGGTTTAGATAAATTACCAAATTCACTACCAATTATTGAAGGATTACTTTCATGTATATGTGTGATAGCATTGCGGTTTAGTCATCGAATTTTAGAAAGGATAAATCAAAAACAAGCGATATTGACAGCTAAGGAAAAAGTGCTGATTGTTGGTGCTGGTAATGCAGGATTATCTCTGGCAGAAGATATACAAAGAAATCCGCAATTTGGAGTTTATCCTGTGGCATTTATTGACGATAATCCCAGAAAATTGCATATACATTTAAGAGGTATTCCTGTAATGGGAAATCGTTATCAAATTCCTGAACTTGTCGAATCATTAAAAATTAATAAAATCGTCATTGCCATACCTTCTGTTTCAGGAGAAGTGATTAGAAAAATAGTACATATTTGTAAAACCACAGGAATCAAAACTAGTACCTTACCAGGAATTCATGAAATTATCAATGATTGTGTACGACTAAATAGTATTCGGGATGTCAGAATTGAAGATTTGCTTAGACGTAAACCCATACAAATAGATATTGACAAAGTAGCTAAATTCCTCAACAGTAAAACGGTAGTAATTACGGGATCGGGAGGATCAATTGGTAGTGAACTTTGCCGTCAAATTTTGCAATCTCACCCTAGCAAAATCGTACTTATTGGACATGGAGAAAATTCTATTTTTAATATTCAACAAGAGCTAGAAAACCTAATTACAAATCTTCAGCATAGTCATAAACCACTGCCAAATATACCAATAATTTCTGCATTTATTGCTGATATTCGTATTCGTTTGCGATTAGAACAAGCTTTTGAGCAATTTAAACCTGACATAATTTTTCATGCTGCTGCTCATAAACACGTACCTTTAATGGAATTGAATCCAGCCGAAGCAATTACCAATAATGTCATCGGCACAAAGAATTTATTAGAAGTAGCAAAACAATATGGTGTTAAGCATTTTGTGATGATTTCTACAGATAAAGCTGTGAATCCTACTAATATTATGGGTGCGAGTAAAAGAGTCGCTGAGATGTTAGTATTACAAGCTGCAATAGAGACAGAAAATCATTATGTAGCAGTCAGATTTGGCAATGTTTTAGGAAGTCGTGGGAGTGTAGTTCCTACATTCAAAAAGCAAATTGAATCCGGGGGACCAGTTACAGTTACTCACCCTGATATCACCCGTTATTTTATGACTATACCGGAGGCCGTTCAACTGGTTCTACAAGCATCTGTCCTGGGTCGTAGTGGTGAAATTTTAATGCTAAATATGGGTGAACCCGTGAAAATTGTGGATTTAGCAAAAGAACTTATTCAACTTTCAGGATATGAACCTAATAAAGATATTGACATAGTATTTACAGGTTTAAGACCAGGAGAAAAGTTATTTGAGGAGTTGTTTGTTGAGGGAGAAGAGTATGAAAAAACTGAGTATGAAAAATTGCTGATTGTCAAAAATGCTAGTCGGATTATTCCTAGTTATTTGGATATTAGCGTAGAAAAATTGCTGGCAGCAGCCACTAATAATGATACCGATTCTATTATGTCGTTGCTGTCACAATTGGTGTCAGGATATAAACCTAAATTTTCAACAGCTAACCCGGAAATAAATGCTTTAAATATCAACACTGATACACATCAATATTCTTCTTCCAATATAGGAGTTTCAGTTGTAAATGGATGATTACTATTAGTAATTAAAGGACGGAATTGAATAATTAAGTCAACTCAGCAATAGTAGAAATGAAAATTACTTTGATATTAATAAGTTGTTTGATACTCTTTTTAAAAGAGGATATGGTATGAAAATTTGGCGAGACCTGGGGCATAAAGTGCAGCCATCACAGAACTTAATTGATTACTGGAATAAAATGACAAGTGGCTCTATCAATCGCCAAATTTTTGGAGCAGCAGTGACAGTTGCTTTATTCACAGTCTTGGTGAAATTAGTCGCTGTGGTCAAAGAATTGGTAGTTGCTCACAGATTTGGTACTGGAGATGAGCTAGATGCGTTTTTAATTGCCCTCCTAGTTCCTTCTTTTGTCATCAATGTCATCGCCGGTTCTTTTAATGCTGCCCTCATACCTACCTATATTCAGGTACGAGAACAAGAAGGAAAACAAGCTGCTCAAAGACTATTTTCTGGAGTAACAATTTGGGGATTAGGATTATTAGTAATCACAACAATACTAATGTTAGTAGCGGCTCCACTTTATTTACCTGTGATTGCAAACGGGTTTGATCGCCAAAAATTAGACCTGACATTTCATTTGTTATATGCGATCGCACCTTTTATTCTTCTGAGTGGAATTAGCATCATCTGGAGTGCTGTTTTGAATGCAGGAGAGCGTTTTGCTCTAGCAGCTTTTAGTCCCATTTTCACCCCAGGAATTACCATAATATTGCTCTTAGGATTTGAATCCTGGCGAACTTTCGCTTTAGCTGCGGGATTAATCTGTGGTACAGCAATGGAAATTGTAATTTTGGGAATAGCACTCAAAAAACAAAAAATTTCACTACTCCCCAAATGGTATGGGTTTAATCCTCACTTGCATCAGGTAACTAAGCAATATGTGCCAATGATTGCCGGATCATTTTTAATGTGTAGCACAGGACTAGTGGATCAGTCTATGGCAGCAATGTTGCCATCGGGAAGCGTAGCAGCACTAAGCTACGGTAGTCAAGTTATTACATTGCCTATAAGTTTAGCTACTACGGCATTAAGTACAGCCGTGATTCCCTATTTTTCCAAGATGGTTGCTCATCAAGATTGGACAAATATTCATCATACTCTTAAACATTATCTGAAAATTATCTTGATAGTAACTGTGCCACTAACTCTGCTCTTGATTGTCTTTTCTGAACAAATAGTTCAATTGCTTTACCAAAGAGGGTCTTTCACAGTTAATGATACTCAATTAGTTGCTAAAATTCAGTTCTATTTCGCTTTTCAAATCCCTTTTTACGTTGCTAATATTTTGGTAGTTAGGCTAATTTCAGCCATGCAACTTAATTATATATTAATGCAAGTTTCTGGGCTAAACTTGATAATCAATATCGTATTAAATTATGTCTTTATGCAATGGATGGGAATTATTGGTATTGCTTTATCTACAAGTTGTGTCTATGTATTTTGTTTTTTATATATGTTTACTAATGCCAAAGTAAGGCTAAAAAAAGTTTAATTGAGTAAAAAACTAAGATGAATTTTATCGTTTTTGTAATATTTTCGTAAAGGAGATTTCCATGATTGAGAATCAAAGTTATGATCAAAAAATCAAGCATATCACTTTAGTTATTTCATCTCTTTCTTGTGGTGGTGCAGAACGAGCAGTAGTTTTAATTGCGGAAGGTTTAATCAAAAGAGGTCATAAAGTTTCTCTAATAACAATTTCTGGAGATGAAAAAGATTTTTATAAAGTACCAGATGGAGTTTACCGATTAGCTCTGAATTTAGCCAAAGATTCGCCAACCTTAATTCACGCTTTATGGAATAACTTATATCGTTGTCAGGTTTTAAGAAAAGCCATTCAATCACTTCAACCTGATGTAGTTATTTCACATCTGTATCAAACCAATATATTGACATTACTATCTCTGCTCAAAACTGAATATCCGGTGATAGTTACTGAGCAGAACGATCCTAGTATGTGTCCCAATCAAGGTTTGTGGGGAAAATTGCGTCGTATAGCCTATCCATTAGCAGCCAAAGTTGTCAGCGTTAGTCAGGGAGTGGATATATATTTTGAATGGTTGTCAAAAAGTAAAAGAACTGTAATTTATAACCCACTACAATTAATCAAAGATGAGAAAGATGAAATTAGCTTACCTCCAGGTGCTGACCTAAACAAAAAATGGGTTATAGCAATGGGTCGGTTGGATCATCAAAAGAATTTTGAGCTTTTATTATCTGCATTTCATAGATTAGTAGATAAACATCCAGATTGGCAGTTGTTGATATTTGGAGAAGGAGTACTTAGACCTAAGCTTGAGAAGCTTGTAGAGAAATTGGGTTTGACTAATAAAGTGCTATTACCAGGAGTGACTAATAATCCTATTTCCATGTTCAAAAGATCAGAACTATTTGTTTTATCATCTCGCTTCGAGGGTTTACCATTAGTTTTGTTGGAAGCATTAGCTTGTGGATTACCCATTGTGTCAACCGACTGTCCCAGTGGACCAAGAGAAATTATTCAAAATGGTATAGATGGAGTATTAGTTCCAAGTGAAGATGTTTTAGCACTAGCTAAAGCTATGGATTACTTAATGTCTAATGAAGGAGAACGTAAGCGGTTAGCTGAAAACGCACCAGAAGCATCCAACTGTTTTAGTTTTGATGTAATTACAGGACAATGGGAAGTTATTTTACAGGAGGTTGTTCAGCTATGAATTTGAGAAAACATATCTATTTCACCTTAAATACTTTGAGAGGATTTCGTTACCCTCAAATTTATAGGGATTTAATCAAGGAAGAAAAATCTGTTCTTACTTCTGAGGTAACTCAGAAACTACTCACAAAAATATTACGCCACTGCCAGAAGTCAGTTCCATACTATACTAATTTAATGAGTGAAATTGGCAAAGAGGAATTGCTGAAGCAAAATCCAGAAATCTATCTCAGCAAGTTGCCAATTTTAACTAAAGATATCATCCGAAAGAACTTTGAAGAACTGAAATCTTTAGACCTAGAAAAGCGTAATTGGTATTTCAACACTTCCGGTGGATCTACTGGAGAACCGATTAGATTTATCCAAGATCAGGAGTATTTCGATCAATCTCAAGCAATTAAACTACTTTATTCTTATTTAGCTGGACGAGAGATAGGAGAACCTCAAGTGAAGTTATGGGGTTCAGAAAGGGATATTTTGGAGGCTACTAGAAACTGGAGAGCCATATTTTCTAGTTTTTTTAGTAATACTACGTATATAAATGCTTATCAAATGAGTCCTCAGCGGATGGCTGCTTATATTAGGTTAATCAATCAGAAATCTCCGAAGCAAATTCTTGCTTATGCGATCGCAATTTATGAATTAGCAAAATTTGCTGAGTCTGAGCAACTTCAAATCACTCCTCCAAATGCCATCATAACTTCGGCAGAGAATCTTCATCCTTGGATGCGGGAAACAATCGAGAGAGTATTTCAATGTCAGGTTTTTAACCGCTATGGTTCTAGAGAAGTGGGTGATATAGCTTGTGAACGTCCGGGATTTGAAGGTTTTTGGATAGCACCTTGGGCTAATTATGTTGAGATTGTAGATGATCATAATAATCCTCTACCGCCAGGAGTTGAAGGCAACATTCTGATTACATCTCTCAGCAACTTTGCTATGCCTTTGATTCGTTACAAAATTGGTGATAGAGGATCTGTATCAGCTAATCATTCATCAGGACAGATATTCGAGAAAATTTCTGGAAGAACTACTGATATGTTTAAGACTCAAGATGGAACTTTAGCAAATGGAGGATATTTTGAGGGACTAATGTACTTTAAAGACTGGGTGAAAAATTATCAAATTATTCAGAAAAGTTACTCGGAAATACTTGTGAAAATTGTCCTATTCACACCAAATTATCCGGTAGCAGACTTAGATGATTTTGTCGAAAAAACCAAAATATTAATGGGTGAAGATTGTATAGTTAATTTTGAGTTTGTTGATGAGATTAAGACAACTCCCTCCGGTAAATATCGTTACGTCATCTCAGAAGTTTCCTGATGCCCAAATAAAGTACATCATAGCCCGTTCCTCGCCTGGGAGGATGAGGAGGGTGGGGTTGTTGTATCTGAATCAAGCAATAACTACTGTACCGAAATTAGTCGCTGTAGCCATCAGCATATTAGAGGGATAATATTTTATTGTTTTTTTATCCTTCAATTAATTTTAAAACCCAAAGTTAGTCTTTCTAATCAATCTCATGTCTAAAGCAAAAAATGACAGTTTTATTGTATATTATCAATATGCTTTGGCGACCGCCTTTATATGCGTTTTTTTTACAAATTTTGATACATATTGGAGTCATGCAATAGGAACTCCCGAACCCAAAATTTGGATTATTGCTTTTGCTATTGCCTCTATACCTCTGTTCTTATCATTTTCGTCCCGAATAAAATATATATCAAAAGCGTTGATTCTTTGGATTTATACATACCTATTGATATCTTTGATTTCATACTTAGTATATTCAAATGATCATCCCCAAGCGTCATCTGAAGAGCTAAGAACTCGAATTTTATCAGCAGTTTTTATATTGATAGCTATTTTCATATTTTCTAAATACCCTAGAGTTCAAAACTGGGCTAGATGTGTAATATTAGTGATCACATTCATGAATGTGATTGCTAATATATATGGTCTATTCTATCCTGATGCTTTTGTAACTATTGTAGAGAATCAGAGTTCATTAGCAACAGGTCGTTCAAGCGGATTTTACGTGGATTCTAATAGGGCTACTTGTGTACTCATTCTGGGGATGATTTTTAGCATAAATTTACTGCCGCAAATATATCGTTTTCCTTTTATATTGATAATTATTATTGGTAGTTTTCCAACTTTTTCTCGAAGTGGTACTATCTGCTTGCTATTTGTAGTAGCAATTCTGATAATTAAACACGAAATAGATATTAAAAAATCATTTTTATGGTTGGCCATACTAGGAGTTTTTGCGGCAATCATCCTAAATATTGCTGGAACAGAATGGCTAGATATGGGAAATTTGGCAGACATTAATCCTGCCAATTCATTAACAAGACTTAACCTAATCAATTTGAGTAATGATCATATTGATGATTCAACTTCAGACCGTTTATCCATTGTAAAAATAACTTGGAGTAAATTTCTAGAATCTCCTATTTGGGGAAATGGAATTGGTTATGGATTAAGGTTGGGAGAATTACATCCAGAGTTAGCAAATATACGCTCACACAATATGTATTTATCTTTTATGCTTGAGCATGGATTTCTGGGAGCTTTAGTTTTACCTTTATTGGTTTTTTGCTCTACACATAATGCCCCTGCAAGCAATCAAGCTATTCGTCTTGCATTTAGTGCTTTAATTCTGACATGGGCATTTTTTAGTCATAATATCTTAGAGCATCGTGAATTTTTGATGTCGTTTTCATTAATGTCTACAATGAATATCACGAGCCAAATAGAAAAAAAATCTTAATGAGGGGATAGAAATTTTGTTTTTAAATCCTGAATATTATATATATGTTTTCAGAGGGAACAGGGAACGGGCAACAGGGAACAGAAAAAACTCATGTTTTTAAACATGAGATTGCAAATTTTGACACTGTTTTTTTTCGTGCTACGCATCTTGTAAAAACATCCTTTTTTTGACTGAGCTTTAAACTCAGAACTAAAGTTTTTTACCTGTTCCCTGTTCCCTGTTCCCTGTTCCCTGTTCCCTGTTCCCTGTTCCCTGTTCCCTGTTCCCTGTTCCCTTCTTTTGTAAAAAGGTTAATTTATAAAATATGGAATCTTTCTTTACCTACGGTATCCCTTTTTTAAATAATTTACAAAAACATATCACTTAAAATCGATTTGAATTATTGAATTACTAAACAAGATGAAAAAAAAGATAGTATTCCTCATTCGTGATCTTGGCTATGGCGGCGCTCAAAGACAATTAGTGACACTAATCAAAGATTTTGATAAAGAAAAATTTGATGTCACAGTTTTACACTTTTATTCTGATAGTCCTTTAGACAAGGAGCTAAAAGAAAGAAACATCCCAGTTATTTCTTTAGAAAAGCAGGGGCGTTGGGATTTAATAGGCTTTTTTTGGCGTTTAATTCGTTATCTGCAACAGATAAAACCCGATTTGTTGCATACATATATGGCAGGATCAAATATAGTTGCTATATTAGTGAGGCCATTTTTTCCAGCAACTCGAATTATTTGGGGAATTCGGATGTCTCATAAACCTGCCGATCTTACTGATTGGGTGGTGAATATGCTAGGCAAATTACATAATCTTTTATCTCATGCTGCTGACTTGATAATTGTCAATTCTCATGCAGGTAAAGAGGATTATGTGAAATCTGGATTTCCGGTTGAGAAAATGGTCGTAGTTTCTAATGGAATTGACACTGAACGGTTTCAACCTGACCGAGAAGCTGGTGTCAAAGTCCGATTAGAGTGGGGGATTTTAGAAAACCAGATTTTAATTGGTTTAGTGGGGCGAATGTATCCGCAGAAAGATCATCCTAATTTCCTCAAGGCAGCAGCACTACTTTCTCAAGAGTACCAAGATGTATATTTTGTCTGTGTGGGTACTGGACCAGATCAAAATTACATTCAAGAAATATATCAAATCGCGGAAGAATTAGGTATCTCAAAAAGGGTGATTTGGCCAGGAGTGCTTGGGGATATGCGGGCGGTTCAAAATGCTCTTGATATTGCTGTTTCTGCTTCTGCTTTTGGGGAAGGTTTCGGTAATACTATCGGAGAGGCAATGGCTTGTGGTGTGCTATGTGTGGTTACAGATGTAGGAGACTCAGCCTGGATTGTTGGTGATACGGGTGTAGTTGTCCCACCTCATAATTCAGAAGCTTTAGCTGCCGGAATTAAGAAATTAATTGAATTAAATTATGACGAGAAAACAGCCCTCCAAGAAAAGGCTAGAAGAAAAATTGTTGAATGTTTTAGTGTTGATAACTTGGTAGCCACGACCATATCACATTGTTTGCAAACTTTAAATAATTAGGATCATAAAATCACTTTCATCACTACTTTTATTTGGATTTGGTTACATTTTTTAGGTTAATAATTAATGCACAAATGAATAACAAAACTGACAAAATTTTGATCTGTCACTTAATTACAGGGCTTAATACTGGTGGGGCTGAAAGAATGCTCTATAACCTTTTATCTAAAAGTAATCGAGAGCTTTTTAGCCCGATTGTCATTTCTCTAATGGATCGTGGTACATTCGGCGATCGCATTGAAAGCTTAGGTATTCCTGTACATTCAATCGGCATGAAGCAAGGAATACCAACACCTGCTACATTATTGCGATTAGTTCAGACTATACGTTGTTTAAAACCAGATGTAATTCAAGGGTGGATGTATCACGGTAATCTTGCAGCTTTCCTAGCGGGTTTATTTTTATCACCAAAAGTTCCTGTTTTTTGGAGTATCCACTTTTCTATTAGTTCATTAAATTCTGAAAAATTGATGACACAGGCAGTAATTAGAGTCGGCGCAAATATTTCTCATTTTGTATCTCAAAATATATTTGTATCAAAAAATAGTAGAATCCAGCATGAACAAATTGGATATTCATCTACAAATAGTTGTGTGATTCCCAATGCAACTGATACTTCAGTTTTCAAACCATCTCAGGAAGCAAGACTAAAATTAAGAACCGATTTAGGATTAGCAAAAGAAACAATTTTAATTGGAATTTTTGCCCGTTATCACCCAATGAAAGATCATGCTAATTTTCTCCAATCCGCGAAATTATTACATCAGAAATTTTCCCCAGTTCACTTTCTACTTGCAGGATGCAACATAGATGAAAAAAATAAAAACTTGCAAAACTTAATTCAAGAAGTAGGCATTGTTTCCCAAGTTCATTTACTGGGAGAACGCCAAGATATTCCCTACATTGCCTCTGCATTAGATATTTTTTCTCTTTCCTCTGCGTATGGTGAAGCATTCCCGTTAGTTATAGGAGAAGCAATGTCTTGTGGTGTTCCCTGTGTAGTTACAGATGTTGGTGATTCGGCTTGGATTGTTGGTGATACTGGAAAAGTTGTACCGCCACAAAATCCGCAGTTATTAGCTAATGCTTTTCAAGAATTAATAGATTTAGGATCTCAGGGTAGAGAAATATTAGGAAAAGCAGCCAGAGAAAGAGTGATAAATTTATTTTCTCTAGATTCAGTTGTGCCTCAATACGAAAGTTTCTATGAAAATTTGTTGCCTTCTCAAAAATAAAACTAGAGATTAATAATCATGTGTGGTATTACTGGTTTTTGGGACATATCTAGACAAATAAGTAATGATAACCTGCCGATAATTGTGCAGCAAATGTCAAAGTCATTAATTCATCGCGGTCCTGATGATGGTGGAAGTTGGGTTGATAGAGAGGTGGGAATTGCACTAGGACACCGCCGCTTATCTATAGTAGACCTTTCACCACAAGGACATCAACCGATGATATCTGCTGATGGTCGGTATGTAATTGTTTTTAATGGTGAAATTTATAATTTCCCGGAATTAAGAAAGCAGTTACAAAGTGTTGGATATAGTTTTCGCGGTCATTCTGATACAGAAATAATGTTGGCTAGTTTCTGTGAATGGGGAGTTTTAGAAGCAACCAAACGATTTAATGGAATGTTTGCTTTTGCACTGTGGGATCGTCAAGAACGGGTTTTACATTTAGGACGCGATCGCATTGGCGAAAAGCCACTATATTATGGTTGGTGCGATAATACTTTTATATTTGCCTCAGAATTAAAAGCTTTCAAAGTTCATCCCCATTTTCAGCCAGAAATCAACCGTGATGCTTTGGCTTTATTCCTGCGTTTTTCCTATATTCCTGCACCTTATTCCATCTATCAAGGCATCTATAAATTACCACCTGCAACTCTCCTGAGTTGGAATAGCAAAACGATTGATCCTCAGCCAGTACCCTATTGGTCGGCAAAAATGGCCGCAGAATCAGGTGTTGCTTATCCCTTCACAGGGTCAGAAAATGAAGCTACAGTAAATTTAGAGGCATTACTAAAAGATGCCGTAGGAATGCGAATGCTCGCAGATGTTCCTTTAGGTGCATTTCTTTCGGGAGGGATAGACTCTTCTACAATTGTGGCTTTGATGCAGGCTCAAAGTCAGCAAAGAGTGAAAACTTTTAGCATCGGGTTTCACGAACAAGATTACAATGAAGCTCAATATGCTAAAGCTGTGGCACAGTATTTGGGTACTGACCATACAGAACTTTATGTAACCTCAAAAGAAGCACTAGTAGTTATACCCAAACTACCAAGTTTATATGATGAGCCATTTTCCGATTCTTCCCAAATTCCCACATTTTTAGTATCTCAACTTGCCAGAAATTATGTTACAGTCGCCCTTTCTGGTGATGGGGGTGATGAATTATTTGCTGGATATAATCGCTATTTTTGGGGACGCACTATTTGGCAGAAAATAGGCTGGATACCGAAAGTAGTTCGTCATTCTACAGCCAAAGCTTTAATAAGTATTTCCCCCCAGACTTGGAATCAAAGTTTTGCGGCTGTAAATGCTATATTACCAGCAAAGCTCAAAGTAGCAGCTTCCGGTGATAAATTACATAAGTTAGCAAGTGTCTTACCATTTCCCAATCCTGATCTTATCTATGCGGCTTTGGTATCCCATTGGCAAGCACCAGAAGAAATTGTCATAGGTAGTTCCGAACTCAGCACAGTTTTGAGCAATCAGAATTTGTTGGACAGCCTATCAGATTTCACAGAACGCATGATGTACTTGGATTTAATCAGCTACTTACCAGATGACATATTGACAAAAATAGATCGCGCCAGTATGGGTGTAAGTCTTGAAAGTCGCATACCTTTTTTAGATCATCGGGTTGTGGAATTTGCTTGGCAAATCCCCTTATCAATGAAAATACGTGGTAATCAAGGTAAGTGGTTATTAAGACAAGTTTTGTATAGGTACGTACCCAAGGAACTAATCGAGCGCCCAAAAATGGGCTTTGGTATTCCCATTGATAGTTGGTTGCGTGGACCTTTACGGGAATGGGCAGAAGATTTGCTTAATGAGTCTCGATTACGACAGGAAGGATTTTTTAATCCTCGACCAATTCGCCAAAAGTGGGACGAACACCAACGTGGCAAATTCAATTGGCAATATTATCTCTGGGATGTACTGATGTTCCAGGCATGGTTAGAGGTCAACCATTAAGTTGTTTTGCTCACTTTTTATGAATATATTTAAGTAAGTCGGCTCGAAAAAACCAAGGTATGTAACAAAATGTAAAATCTCTGAAAGTCTCTTCCCTCTTGCCTTTTGCCTCTTGCCTCTTGCCTTGCCATAACGACAATTTTCAACGCCTACCTACTTAGCATTCCTTTTTAATTGTGAATAAGCACAAAGATATTTGAATCAGGAGAACTTGAAATGTATTTGATTTCTAAGGAGAAGAAAAGATTTATTCAGAAGTCGAAGATTATCATCTGGATTTTGGGGATATTAGTGACTTTATTTGCTTTTTCAAGTGTAGGTATATTAGCGAATAATTCCTCTTCAAAATTTCCCATTATATGGGTGATATCAGCATTGGAAAGAATAGAAAAAACAGAGCAACCAAGAAGCACAAATGAAATTCAGCTTTATGCTGCTCGTGGGGAATACGAACCCTTTCAGATTGGCATTCGCGCACCAAATAGTGATCTGACAAATGTGAATATTTCTTTCTCAGACTTATCCAATCAAAACAATCAAGTAATTCCCAAGACGAATATTACACTCTATCGCGAACATTACGTTTATGTCAGCCATTCCAGTCCTAATGAGAAAGGCAGTACCAACCCACCCCTTGGCCAGGGATGGTATGCCGATGGACTGATTCCGTTTGTTAATCCTGACACCCAAGCAGATATTACAGGTGCTGAGTTAGACGCAGTTCCATTCAACCTCCAAGCTGGCCATAACCAACCTATTTGGGTAGACGTGTTCGTACCGCGTGATGCTAAATCTGGGCAATACCAGGGGATATTTACAGTTACTAGTGACCAAGGAATCAGCACAGGTAAAATCCTCTTAAAAGTTTGGGATTTCGAGTTGCCTCTAAAACCATCACTCAATTCAGAGTTTGAGTTCTATGAACATGAAGATAAAAACGACATGATAGAACTTCTCAAACATAAGATAATGCCTAAGGCACATTACAATCCAGTATATGAACGCGAACTGATTGAACAGTGGGGACTCACCTCCCATCGTCTTCCCTTTTGGAGTGGAGCTAATATCGATAATTGTTCAATGAAATCACCTCCTTCTGTAGATGAAATCCGCCAAGTTGCTGTTAAGCATCAATCCGATCTCTTTTTGTATGCTAGGTATGCCGATGAGATTGATAAATGCTCAAATCTAATTAAATCAGTGAAGCAGTGGTCTCGAAATTTTCACAAAGCAGGTATCTCAACTGCTATAGCAATGACCCCAACCCCTTCTCTTTACAATGATGGTTCTAAAACTGGGCGTTCAGCTGTAGACATTTGGGCGGTATTACCAACAATGTACGATGCAGTTCCTAAGCGAATAGCTGAGGTTCTGCAAAAAGGAGACAAAGTTTGGTTTTATAACGCTCTGGTACAAGATGGTTACTCTCCTAAATGGCAAATAGACTTTAAACCAATAAATTACAGAATTCCCCACGGTTTTATTAATCAAAGTCTTGGGCTAACAGGAGTGTTATACTGGCGCGTTGATTTATGGACAAAAAATCCCTGGGAAGACGTTAAAACTTATTTTGACAATAACAACTACTATCCTGGTGACGGAATGTTGGTTTATCCTGGTAAACAGGTAGGAATTAAAGGAGTTGTCCCTTCCATGAGGCTTAAGTGGATCAGAGAAGGGGTAGAGGATTACGAATATATCGAAATACTTAAACATCTTGGTCGTAAAAATTGGGCATTAACAGTCAGTCAAAATGTAGGTCTTGATTGGAAGAATTGGACACAAGATC
Organism: Anabaena sp. UHCC 0451; assembly: GCF_034931405.1. Lineage (NCBI taxonomy): Bacteria > Bacillati > Cyanobacteriota > Cyanophyceae > Nostocales > Nostocaceae > Anabaena > Anabaena sp. UHCC 0451. The sequence continues at coordinate 37,198 of NZ_JAYGHA010000037.1, forward strand.
CAACCATCCTTGAATCAGCCCGACGGCGATTAGGCGAGGAAATAGAAAGACTTTCTAGACAATAAAGATTGCAGACCGAGGTTGTAAAAATTCTCTTTCCAAAGATTTATTTTTAGCAAAAAACCCTGGTTGTTATTAAGAAGAATCTGCCATCATGGCTACCATTAACCAATAATAATGCTAAATTACTTAAAGAGTTAAATAACAATAAAAATTGTCGCCAAAATATTACTATCTCGGCTACCGATTGCACCAGGATTCTGGAAAAAAGTGAGCCTATTTGAACAAGGGCTAATTTCTGAAGATCAAATATATTTCTCTTGGTTGGAGTAATTTGAACAAAGTAAAATTTGGATCGCCTACTGTTTGGCAAATTGGGGGCGAAGATATCCGTCTTCGCATTCCTCTACTTTTAGCACTTCGAGATAGAGGATTTAATGTTGGCGCTGTTGGGTCTGAAGATGGAAATACTTTTGCAAAACATCAGATTCCATATTTTCAATACACTTTGCATCGGGGAATAAATCCTTGGGCTGATATGCACACTCGCACCCAACTTTTCCGTTTATTTAGTCAATATCAGCCAGATATTATTCATGGTTTTGATACTAAACCAGCCATGATTGCCCCTATTGTGGCAATGAAAGCCGGAATTCCAGGGCGTGTACGGACAATAACTGGAATGGGCTATGTCTTTTCTTCTCAATCCACCTTAGCACTTGCCCTTAGACCTATATATCGTCACCTCCAGCGTCAGGCTGCGGTAGCAACTGGGATCACCATCTTTCAAAACAATGATGATCGCCAATATTTTCACAATCACAATATGGTAAAGGATGGTCGGGATGATTTAGTTTTGGGATCAGGTATTGATGTAGAAGGATTGATCAAACAACGTCCTCAATCAGAACAACTTGCAGAAATACGAAGAGATTTAGGACTGGAAGGACAACTTGTGGTAACAATGATCTCTCGTCTTGTTGTCTGTAAAGGGGTAAGAGAATATCTTCAAGCAGCTAAGATAGTCTGTGAGCAGATGAAAAATGTCACGTTTCTCTTGGTTGGTCCTTTGGCTTCGGAAGGAAATCAAGCCATATCAATGCAAGAAGTTAAAAAGCAAGCAGAGATTGTTCGCTATCTTGGACCTCGTAATGATATCTCCACTCTCTTGAGTTTAACTGATCTATTTGTATTACCTAGTTATTACCGTGAGGGTGTTCCCAGGGTGTTGTTAGAGGCTGCAACGATGGAACTCCCTTTAATTACAACTGATATGCCTGGTTGTAAGGAGGTTGTGCGAGATGGCTGGAATGGTTTACTAATTCCTCCCAAAGATGCCAAAGCTTTGGCTACAGCAATTTTGGAACTTCTAAGTTCTCCAGAACAAAGAACCTTAATGGGAAAACGAAGTAGATTACACGTCCAGAAACACTTTGGTCTTGACCAAGTAGCAGATGCCTATGCAGATATCTATCACCGTCTTTTAACTCAACCAAGTTGAGCCTTGGGAAAGTAAAAATTTTTGTTTACTTAAATCCAATCAAGATCAACATATTTGTCCTAAATTCAATAGTTTTGAAACCTAGTCAGCTAGGAGAATTTTGTGAATAATCAAAAGGTTATCAAACGTCTATTCGATATTGCTTTTGCTAGTTTTGTACTCTTCATAACTTCTCCACTGATATTACTCGGTGCTTTGACAGTAAAGTTAACTTCTCCAGGTCAAGCTTTTTACAAAGCTAAACGGGCTGGATTAGCAGGTAAGCCATTTTATATGTTTAAGCTTCGTACCATGTTCGTCAACACTGACACACCTAATCAAAAGATTACAGAAGAAGGAGACAGCCGGATCACACCTATGGGAAGAATACTGCGTAAACTCAAGATTGATGAATTTCCTCAGTTTTGGAATGTGCTAATTGGAGAGATGTCAATTGTCGGTCCTATACGCCCAATAGAATGGGATCTTGTCGATAAATATTTCACACCTAAACAAAGGTTGACTCTCGAAAATATTTTCCAAATTCGTCCAGGAATCGTCTGTCCCGCTGATTTGGAATGGTACCCAGACTTAACCTATCACGATCCACCATCTGGAAATGTAAGCATTCAAGAATGGTATCTCCAGCGACATCTTCCAGTCCAGTTGACTGAGGGAATACGTTATCTGGAACTGCAAAGTCTACTTCTCGACTTGAAAGTAATTGCAAAAACCATATTTTGTTTATTAGTTTACTCCTGGTTTCCACCTAAAAAACAACCACCTACTTTTGAACAGCAAGAGTTAGCTTAGGTGATTTCTGAAAAAGTTAGGACTTACGCAAGTGTCACACCAAAAATCTGTTGTAGGGTGCGTCAGACTGCATAAATACTGTAAATAAATATTTCATCCTACTGAATTTTATTGAACAGTACAATCCCTTCTCAATTATTTTTTTATGGAGTTTCAATATGAATATTTTAAATGTTCTTCGTTCAGATTTTGATTGTTTTACTAATATCAAATCTTCTTTAGAAGATGATGGTTTTTTTATCAAGCGCCAGGCAATTTCTGAAACAACAATGAGTGCTATACGCGAGTCATTGGCTAATCTTATTCGTCCTGAAAGTAAGAAAGATGAATCAATTTTTGATACAATTACCCGCTTACACTTGGAGGGTGATGGGATATTATATCGGCTGCACACCTTAAGCACCAATCTAACAGTAATGAATACGCTGCGTGAAGAATGTGCGCGATGGGTAGAACTAATTTTAGGGTCTGATCATCCCATAATTGACGTAAATTCACATATTATTTTTTCCATTCCTAATGATACGCGCTCGATGTGGAGTTGGCATCAAGAAAGTACCTATGATTTTTTAGAAGAGGCAACTGGTTTAAATTTTTGTGTCCCCATTTTTGAGCAGGCCAGTCAAGAGAATGGAACGATGAGTATTCTTAGGGGTAGTCACAAGCTTGGTAAGTTGCCATTTGAAAAGCAAATTGCCTTAAACGGATCTACAACTCTATTACCCAAAGGTATGGAAACAATTCTCGCGGATTATGAAGAGATCCATTTTATAGCTGATCCTGGAGATATGATTGGATTTCATCGTGATATAGTTCATCGCTCAAATACAAATTCTTCAACCAGACCAAGGATCACTGCGGTAGTTCAATTTGCAGTAATTGATCGTATTCCTGACTCATTAGAAAAACCCTATTAATGTGATTTAATGAAATTGAAACCACTGTTTACCATCACGCACAAGTTAAATTCACGCTTAGTTTTTCAAGGATAAAACGCTGATTTTGGGTGAAATATTTGAATCCGATTTTTAGCGATCGCATAAAAACAAAATACTCAAATCCCTAATTTTATCGAGCAGGTGTTTAATGTCTGTTTGTGTTATTAGCCAGCCACGGTTTTTTCCTGGACTTCATTATCTTCACCGCATGATGGTAGCAGATGTATTTGTCATTTTTAACACGGTGCAATTTAACCCCCGTCACGAGGAAAACCGAGCGAAATTAAAGACTAATAAAGGAACACAGTGGCTGACTGTGCCGATGCTTCAAGTTAGTAGAGAACAACTAATTTGTGATACCTATCTCAATCAGAATCAACCTTGGCAGTCTAAAGCAGAAGGAATTCTCAAGGCTCTCTACGGTAAAATGCCATATTACAAAACTTATGCACCGGAGATATTGAGTATTCTGGAAAAACCCTATAAAAGCTTAACTGAGCTTAATCTTGCTTCGTGGCAACCTGCGTTAAGACTGCTAGGAATTACTTGCCAGTTTGTTTTAGCTTCGGAAATACCAGTAACAGGTAAGGGACCTAAACTACTACTAGACATTTGTAAATATCTTGGCTTAGATACATACCTATCTGGTGGATTTGGTCAGGATTATCTCGATGTTACAGAATTTTTAGACCAAGGGGTTGAAGTTAAATTTCATGAATATGAGTATCCTATTTATAAACAAACATACGGCGACTTTATCCCATTTCTTAGCTATCTTGATATGCTCTTCAATGTTGATTTAAAACCTGACACAATCATGGCTGGTGGCAAAATTATTTCACCTAATTAATGGGATTTTTGTCAGAATTCAGGTGAGGCGATCAGATCCCCGACTTCTTTTGTTTATTGTGTCCATAAATGATAAATTGATGATCTGTTGAAGTCGGGGATCTGGGTATGAACGATTGCTATAGCTGAATATTTACGGATTTTATTGCTCAAAAGTTTGAAAAATGCCAAAACAAATTCTAGTTATTTCTGCACATCCAGATGATGAAATTTTGGGACTTGGTGGTACTATTGCTCGGTACATTCATCAAGGTGAAAAAGTTGTCATAGCATTCGTAGCTGATAGCGGCAAGGCAAGGTATGAGGATGAAACAATAAGTTTAGTCAAAAGTTGTACTATTGAAGCTGCGAGCAATGTGGGAATTGCGAAAACTGATATCCGATTTGCTGGTTTAGCCGATCAAATACTAGACACTTTGCCGATTATTAAAATTACACAATGGATTGAGGAAGTCGTACAAGAAATTAAGCCACAAATTATCTATACTCACCACCGTGGAGATATTAATCGAGATCATCAGATTGTGCATGAAGCAACTTTAACGGCTGCCCGTCCCTACAGTACATCATTTGTGGAACGTATTCTCTGTTATGAGACTCCATCAGCAACTGAATGGGCTGGACCTTATGTTGAAAATTACTTTGTTCCCAATGTTTTTGTAGATATTTCATCTCATTTAGAAAACAAATTGAGCGCGATGTCAGCATATAAAACTGAACTACGCCCTTTTCCCCATCCGCGTTCTCTGGAAGCTTTACGTACTCGTGCTGCTTACTGGGGCAGCATCATTGGTGTTACTGCTGCCGAGCCATTTATGTTAGTGCGTGAGATTCAACGGTAAATAAGTGTATAAAAAGTGTATAAAATTAGCTGAAGAAAAATAAAAAAATGAATGAATTTATCCCTTTTGCTCTACCAGATATTGGTGAAGAAGAAATTGCTGAAGTTGTTGATTCCCTGCGTTCTGGCTGGCTGACGACTGGACCAAAAACCAAACGCTTTGAGCAGGATTTTGGGGAATTTTTGGGTTATGGTGTAGAAGCGATCGCTGTCAATTCCGCTACATCTGGATTGCATCTGGCTTTGGAAGCAATAGGAATTGGTCCAGGAGATGAAGTTATTACTACAGTCCATACTTTCACTGCTACAGCAGAAGTCATTCGTTACTTGGGAGCAAATCCGGTTTTTGTTGATATTGATTTGGCGACGATGAATATTGATGTTAGCAAAATTGAGGCGGCTATTACTCCTCGGACTAAGGCTATTATACCCGTCCATTTTGGCGGACTTGCTTGTGATATGGAGGCAATTTTAAAGATTGCCCAAAAGTATCAATTAAAAGTAGTTGAAGATGCTGCTCATGCTATTCCCACAACCTATCAAGGTCAACTCATTGGTAGCTTAAATAGTGATGTCACAGTCTATAGTTTTTATGCCACTAAAACTATTGCCACAGGTGAAGGAGGGATGTTAGTAACTCGTAACCCCGAAATCGCTCAAAGATGCCGAATCATGCGATTACATGGCATCAATCGAGACGCGTTTGACCGCTACACCTCAACTAAACCTTCATGGTACTACGAGGTAGTTGCACCAGGATTTAAATATAATATGACAGATGTAGCTGCTTCCTTGGGTATACATCAATTGCAGAAAGTCTGGGAACTACAAAAACAGCGAAATGCGATCGCCAATTATTATAATTTAGAACTAGCAAACTTGCCTTTACATTTACCAGCACAACCTCTTCATCAAGATACTCACTCTTGGCATCTCTATGTAATTCGTTTAGATGACTCGGTAAAAGTTAGCCGCAATACCTTTATTGAAAAAATGGCTGTTCAAGGAATTGGTTGTAGTGTCCACTATATCCCTCTACATTTACAACCTTATTGGCGTGAGATTTATAATCTCCGAACAGAACAATTTCCTTGTGCCTCCTATGCCTATGAACACATAGTTAGTCTACCAATCTACACAAGAATGACCGCATTAGATCAAACTCACGTCATTGAAATGATCAACAAAATTTTGAATTGAATGATTTATATATCTTAGGTGATAAAAAATTTATTTAATTGCATTTTTCCTAGAACACTAATTTCCATTACCGCATTTTTAACACAAAATCATTTTTTATCTACAACGATATCACTTCCTAGAATATGAACTCAAACTGGTTGCATAAGGCTTTACAAAAAAGCGCCAATTTTGATAAATTATCTAAATCAGATTCTAGATTGATTATTGGTCACTAATTGAGAGTTAATAATATGGTTATGGAAGCACAAGAATCTATTATAACTTTTGATGATTATGTGCAAATTATCAAGCGTCGTTGGCTACCAGGATTACGGGTATTTGTGCCAATGATGCTGATATCTCTACTCATAGTATCTTTTAAAAAACCTACTTATGTAGCCGAAGGTAAATTGGAATTTCACAGAAAAAATACCCTATCTTCATTAACCGGAGTCGGAACAGAGTTAGGTAAATTAGAATCACTTTTACAAGATACAAATAATCCTTTAAATACAGAAGCTGAAGTGATACGTTCCACTCCTATTGTCCAGAAGACTATAGAGAAACTTAACTTAAAAAACGACAAAGGTGTCGCTATAACAACCAAAGCTTTTCTAGAAAATCTGACAGTAAGTAATATTCAGAAAACTGATATCTTAAAAATATCTTATCAAGATAAAAACCCTGATAGAGCCGCACAAGTTGTTAATACTTTGATGGATATATATTTAGAATACAATATATCTTCGCCCCAAAATGAAGCGGTTGCTGCCCGTAAGTTTTTACAACAACAAATACCCAATGCTGAATTAATTGTTAGCAAAGTAGAATCTGAACTTCGGAACTTTAAAGAAAAAAACAGAGTGATTGCTTTGGAAATAGAAGCTAATAAAGCAGTAGAAATTATATCTGATTTGCAAAAGCAAATTGGTGATACCCAAGCTCAATTAGCTAATATTAGTAGTCAGTCTTTAGCTATTAGTCAACAATTAAATATGACTCCCAAGGAAGCTATATTGATGACTTCTATCAACCAATCTCCCGGAGTGCAAGATATTCTCAAAGAAATTCAGCAGTTAGAGTCCAAAATTGCTATTAGACGGGCTATTCTACAGGACAATCATCCTGAAATTCTCGCCTTAAAACAACAATTGTCAGCTTTAAATAAGATATGGCAAAACAGAATTATTCAGATTACTGGAACTACTCAAAATCTCATCAATCGTAAACAGCAAATCGGAGCATTACAACAGCAACTCACAGCAAAATTTATGGAATTAGAGTCAATTAGCATGGGTCTAAATAGTGAATTATTGACTCTTTACAAGTTACAAAATGCCTACAGAATACGCCTGCAAAATATTCCTCAATTAGAGCAAAAACAACGGGAAATAGAACGCAAACTACAAGCGGCTCAATCGACATATTCACTGTTACTACAAAAGCTTCAAGAAAGCCGAGTCGCTGAAAATCAGAACTTAGGTAACGCCACTAAAATATCTAACGCTCAAGTTCCTGATGAACCTAGTTATTCGGTTGTAATTTATTATTTGAGTGCTGTTTTACTGAGTATTTTAGCCACCTTTGCTACAGTTTATATTTTGGAAATAAAAGATAAATCTATCAAGTCATTGAAAAGTTAAGTCGGGAATATTTTTTATCAACAAGCTTGTAGATAATTATTGTTAAATCTCAGAAAAATCAGCCACAATTAACTTAACTTAACTTAAATTTTGTTTTGTTTGTTTGGTTTTCTCTGACATGACTAAATCTTCTATATCATTAGCTTGATTAGGTAATGCGGCTGTTAATACTTCACTTCCAGATTCTGTTACCAAAACATCATCTTCGATTCTAATTCCTCGCACATCTGCAAATTTTTGTAACCGTTCCCAATTAACTATATATTGATATTGATCACGAATTTTGGGATCATGTAAAATTCCCGGAACTTGATAAAATCCCGGTTCAATTGTCACCAACATTCCCGCACGCAAAGGACGATTTAAACGCAGATAACTTAACCCAAAACGGTCACTTCTTTTTCTTCCTTCCTCATACCCAGCTAAATCTCCCAAATCTTCCATATCATGCACATCTAAACCCAATAAATGCCCAATTCCGTGGGGGAAAAACAGCGCATGAATATCCATTTTTACCAAATCTTCGGGCTTACCTTGCAAAATTCCCAAATCTACCAAACCTTCAGCAATAATCATGGCAGCCACAAGATGAATATCCCCATATTCCACACCAGGGACTATCTTTTCAATACAAGCATCATGTGCCGCTAAAACAATATCATAAATATCCTTTTGAGTAGGCGAAAACTTACCAGAAACAGGCCAAGTACGCGTAATATCAGCCGCCCAACCCGTTTCTGTTTCCGCACCCACATCAACTAAAAGTAAATCTCCTGGTTGTAGCGCATTGTAATAATGTCCATTATGTAAAACTTCACCATGTACAGTTACGATGCTTGTATAAGCAGTGGTCATATTCTGACCCATAATTACTGCTTCCATTGCAGCACGGACTTCTGCTTCTCGTCTCGATTTACCAGTTTCAGCCATTCCCTTCTTGTGTGCTTCCACACTCACCACTGCCGCCTTGCGTAATTCCACTAACGCCGCTTCATCGTGAATAATACGCAAGCAAACAATCGCCTTAGCTAAATCTAAATCAATACCCTCAAGTTGATTTTTCGGTAAAATCCACCTATCTAATAATTGTGATTGCTGAGTCCAGGTAGCCGCATCTTGAACGGAAACAGTAGCAGCATTTTCCAAATAATCTTCTAATTCTGCCATCGGCCTAGCATCATCAGCACCGATTCTAGTGGCTATTTCCTCACGAGTGGGCGTTTCTCCATGCCAAAGGGCGCTGCTAGGGTGAGGTTCATCTATAAATAACTGTAGATTCCCCCCTTCTAGGCGAATAGCGGCATTTTGTAGAGGAATTCCGCCAAAATAGAGAAAATGACTATTTGCGCGAAATGGGAAGGTATTAGCGGGGAAGTTGCGGGAACTGCTACCACCAGACCAAAGCACAGCAGGAACATCAATTAATCCTGCTAATTTTTGACGACGGTGACGGAGAGTTTCTGAGAGAGAAGTGGAAGTGTACATAAATTATCAATTAGGTATGATCTCGTAATCTTGGTTCTTATTAAATTTAAATTAACCACTCATTTAAGCAAGAACTACTTAAAAAGATTATTACATATTTCAGTATTTGTCCGTTTTCGGAATCAGTAAAATAAATGCTATTTTATGCCTATATTCAATCTTAAAGAATTTCTAATTAATGTTATATGAATTCTCCCGAAATTACTCTACCAGAACAAAACTATAATTTCCATTATTCTTTTACTAAGAATCTAGACAAACCAGTTATCCTTTTTTTACATGGCTTCATGGGTAATATTGAAGAATTCGATGCAGCAATAAAATTACTAGATAATGATTTTTCTTATCTTACTCTAGATTTACCAGGACATGGTAAAACTCAAGTTTTAGGAGGTGATGAATACTATAAAATTGAATCAACAGCCCAAGGTATCATTAACTTATTAGATAACTTAAATATCCAAAAATGCTTTTTAGTTGGGTATTCAATGGGAGGAAGATTAGCATTATATCTTACTTTGTATTTCCCTGAAAGATTTATCAAAGTTGTATTAGAATCAGCATCCCCAGGATTACCAACAAATGCAGAAAGATTAGCCAGAATTAAAAGTGATTATCAAATTACCTGCAAATTAATCAGGATAATTGATGAAAATGAATTTCATACTTTTTTGAACAATTGGTATAATCTGCCAATTTTCGGTAATATCAAAAATCATCCAGCATATCAAAGAATGCTAGAAAGTCGTTTAACCAATAATCCTCTAGAACTAGGAAAATCACTACAATTTATGGGTACTGGATACCAGCCTTCTTTGTGGGATAAAATTGAAGAAAATCAACTACCTTTACTTTTATTAGTTGGTGAATTTGATGAAAAATTCGTCAATATTAATACAGCAATCTCCTATAGAACTGAGTTAGCCAAACTCCAAATAATTAAACAAGCTGGACATAATACTCACTTAGAAAATACATGGGCATTTGTGGAAAATCTCCGCAAATTTTTCGCGAATTTTTGATTTAGCAATTTAATTGGGAGTTTTTTCTGGCGATTTTAATTGATTTACAGAATCGGCAGATGGTGCAGAAGTATCTGGTTTTGGTTGATTAAATTCTGCTAATTCTTCTTGCAAAAGCTGCTGATAAACTTGAGGTAAAAAGCGAGTATTAGAGTTAGTTTCTATCCCATATCCTAAACTTGTCCAAGTGGGGGAAAGTCGCCGTAAAACTTCAGTTAATTTTTTTTGACGCAGCAGTTGAGAAATATCAACTCCCCAAACTTTTGCATCATTCAACCAACGGTAAACCACTACATCTTGATACTCAGCTTCAAAACTGTAATTGTTCCAGAACATCAACTGCGAAGGATGGGGATGATAACGGGGCGCAATTTCAAACCAAGTAGTATTAATAATTTGATATCTACCCGCAGCTGTAGAACAATTACCTGTATTTGGTCCGGTGACAATGGTGACGCATATCTGAGGGTGACGACTGAGATCATTAATCTGTTGACCACCATATAATAGAGAGTAAGGACGCTTACTATTAGCCTCACTAAAAGAAATAGTCCGCATCAAAGCACGGATGTAAGGATCTCCCTTTGTCATGACTAAAGGAGGTTGTTTTCTCTCAAATACGGGATCATAAGTTGAAGTCCGCAAATTTCCAAAAATGTACCATTGAAAAAAATACACAAAGCCCAGAAGTGCTGCTACCGGACCAATTAATTTTTCTACGCCTTTAAGTTTAAAATTCATTAGTTATTAGTTGTAGGGGCGAAGCATTCGGAAAATAAACTGGGGAAAAAACCGATAAATTATCGACCGAATGCTTCGCCCCTACTGGGGAAAAACCGATAAATTATCGCCCGAATGCTGATGCTTCCAGCACGCTTCGCGAACGCCCCTACTGGGGAAAAAACCGATAAATTATCGCCCGAATGCTGATGCTTCCAGCACGCTTCGCGAACGCCCCTACTGGGGAAAAACCGATAAATTATCGCCCGAATGCTTCGCCCCTAAATTGTTCCCGAATTACTAATTACTAATTTCTTGAAACAATTCCTGGAAGCTTTTTTGAGTAGCTTCAGGTTTAGCGACAATTTCGACAATTTTATTACGTGCAGCAGGTTCAAACAAGGACTCGATACAAACTTGAGCCACTTTTTGCCGGGGGATGCTACCATCAAATAAAGTATCAGCGTCTTGCATAACTATAACATCAGAATTATCTTCATTTTTCAGCCCTCCTGGCCGCACAATTGTATAAGTTAGTCCACTTTTCTGAATGTATTCTTCAGCTTGTTTTTTCCAAACTAAAATTAACCAAAACAAGTTAAGCGGATGAAAAAACTGGGAAACACACAAAGAAGAAACTAAGATAAAATGCTCGATTTGTTTGGCTTTAGCTGCTTCTACTAAATTTTTTGTACCTTCAAAATCTACTTTATATGGACCTGTTGGCTCAAAACTGGGTTTTGCACCTGTGGCGCACAGGACTACGGTACTATCACCTAAGGCCGCATTTAAGCTTTCTGGGGCTAAAACATCGCCTACAACTAATTCAACTTCAGGAGGGAGGATAGCTTGAGCTTTTTGCTGGTCTCGTACCAAGGCGCGAACGGGAATATTCCTAGCTACTAATTCTTGTACTATGCGACGACCTGTTTCACCTGTTGCTCCTGCTACAAATGCTTTCATGATTAAGGTTATGCTGGGAAACTAATATGTGCTGGTTTCGTTCTCTATTGTAGTGATTCTGTGGAGTTGATGACAGATTTTTAATGTTTTCATGAAATTTACATTTTTGTGTGAAAAAATACTCCTTAGCTGGGAATCATTAGTATAGACAAACTTTTAAATATACAAAAAACTTACTTATGGTAGCAAACAACTGGGAATTTCAACCTCTGGAAAGAAATGAATCAATTCTACCAACGGGTTCAAGCGTAACCGTAGATGAATCTCAATCGAAAGAAACTCATCGAGGACTAAGTAAGTTCTATAGTCATCATGAAGACTGTATGGAAATGTACGCCCCTCATGATGCGGTGGCTAAATACCTTAATTCTCATTCTTTATGGTTTGTGCGTTGTGCTGAACCCATGACGGTGCAACCTTTGGGTAAAAATGGTTATGCTTTGGTAATTGGTCGGTTTGGCTCTTTTGGTTATGAAGTTGAGCCGAAAATTGGTTTAGAATTGTTAGACCCAAATGATGGAAAATACCATATTCGGACAATTCCTATCCCAGATTATCAAGCTCCTGGTTATGATGTGGAATATAACGCAACAATGCACTTAGTCGAAGGTGCTGCTGAAATCACGAGGGTAGAATGGGAATTAGATTTGATGGTTGAGCTTCATTTTCCCAGATTTATTCAGCGTTTACCACATTCTTTAATTCAATCTACAGGCGATCGCTTACTTAATCAAATTGTTCGTCAAGTCTCCCGTCGTTTAACCCGCAAAGTTCAGGAAGATTTTCATCAGTCTCTCAACATTCCCTTTCCTGGTACTTCTCAAAAAAAGCATCATTAGCATCATTAGTAGGGGCGAAGCATTCGGAAGATAAACGTGGGGAAAAACCGATAAATTATCGCCCGAATGCTTCGCCCCTACTACCTACGCTTTCGTGAGAATTCTGAGAACAATTTCTACACCTGAAAAAGCTTGCCAAATAAATAGTCCTAAAATTCCAAAATTTAGCACAATATGAGTTGCACGCGCCCAATTTGCGCCTTTTTGCATAAAGGGAGATAGGGACGCGGAAAATGCTATCAAGCCTGTCATCCCTAAACCAGCTAATAGGTGAGGTCCAACAAACAATTTACCGTTATTGATGTAAGTGACAGCCATACCACCAATTGAACCTGCTACCATCAAAGCTAAAAGAATAGAGCCAATTTGGTGATGTTTAATTGTATATTTACCTTTAATCAGTTCTTTCTTTTCTTCACCCTGGGCATTTCTGGTACGCTGTACTTGCAAACCCAAGTAAGTAGCATACAGTGAAAGTGCTAATAGTATCCACATCATGGCTGGGTGAAAGAAGTTCAACCCATATTTCACTTCTGGAGAAAGTTCTAGACTCATCGCCTGGTTATCCAAATTATTAAATCTTAATAAAACTTAGCATAAATTGATTCAGGACTGTTCTTTCTTCTTATCTATTGCCAAAGTGCTGAAACCATTTCAGACTAAATTTTGAGGCTAAATTCAGGAATATCTACCAGTGCGGAAGTTTTCTTATGACTGAAAATAATGATAATCTACTCAAAGCAGCAAAAAGTGGCGATATTAAGCAGCTGCGTGAACTATTAGGAACTGGTGCTAAAGTGGATGCGTGCGATGGTAATGGCACTACAGCATTAATGTTTGCAGCTAATTTAGGTTATACAGAAATTGTGCGATCGCTCTTGGATTTTGGCGCTAATATCAATTTACCTAGAAAAATATATCGTTTAACAGCTTTAATGCTCGCCGCTAGTAATAATCAAGTTGATATTATCAAACTTTTAATCTCTAGAGGTGCAGATATCAATGCCATTAATGAAGATGGCAGTACCGCTTTAATGGTCGCCGCCCAAAAAGGTCATCTCGATGTTGTGCAAATCCTCTTAACTGCGGGTGCTGATGCCAATATTGCCGACAAAGATGATGATACTGCGCTAAAACTAGCTATTAAACAAGGCTACACAGCAGTTGTTAAAGCAATACTACAAAATGGTGATTTTGTCAATACCCCAGATGCTGAAGGTGAAACACCTTTAATGATAGCTACAGACTTGGGATATTTAGATGTAGTCCAAACACTATTGTCTCATGGGGCTGATGCTAACTTCAAAAACCCTGATGGTGGTACTGCACTGTTAGCAGCCGCAGCCGCAGGTGATAGTAATATGGTTGCAGCTTTATTAAATGCAGGTGCAGAAATTAATCATCAAGACAAAGAAGGTGAAACAGCCTTGCACTGTGCCGTTGTCGAAGACCATCTTGAGACAGTAAAAATATTAATCCAGTGTGGTGCAGATGTGCAACTGAGAAATCATCTGGGTGATACACCGCTATTAATAGCAGCATTTCAGGGATATAGTGAAATAGTTGCAGCTTTACTGGCTTCTGGGGCAAATATGGACAAGAAAAACTTTGGTGAAGTTGCCCTGACTTTAGCAGTATCTCAAGGACACACCCAGACCGTAAAAATATTACTTGATTATGGTGCTAATATCAACGCCTTAGCAGATGATGGTAAAACCGCTTTAGTCAAAGCCATAGTAGATAACCATCCAGATATATTCAAGTTGCTGTTAGAAACAGGTGCAGATGTAAATTTTCCAGACCCAGTTGGGGCAACAGCTTTAATGTGGGCTACTGCTGAGGGTTATACTCAAGCAGTGCAGATGTTAATTACAGCCGGGGCAGATGTAAATTTAAAAAATCAAGGTGGTTATACAGCGTTGATGATTGCAGAATTTAATAGTTATCGCACAATTGCCAAGATTTTAGGACAAGCTGGGGCGCAGGAGTGATAAATTGTATTTCTAGCGGGATGGTGATCGGAAAAAACGGACATGACTAAATTTGTTTTTCCTGTGATTAAGATTTTGATCACAGGAAAAATTGATGACTAAATACTGGATTAAGTCACAATAATATCTGTACTGCTGAGAGATGCCCGATTAGAAAACATTGCTATCTGAATTTGTGTATTACCACCAAATCCATCAGCATCAAAGAAAAGTTGGCCTTTTCTTTGATCGTATATAAAGCGATCGCTGCCTAAGATAGCACTAGAACCAAGTCTAAACACAGCAGAGTCAAGAGTCCCTAATTCTTGATTGAGTGCAAATTCTGACTTAGAAATCAAGATAGTATCACCAACAGCGAAGTCAGTAATAGTATCAAACTCTCCAGCTTGGGCATTATTTAGTGTAAAGCGATCGCTACCAATTCCACCAGTTAGCCTGTCTGTACCAACACCACCTATCAGCAGATCATCACCTCTACCACCATAGAGATAGTCATTACCAACTCCACCATAGAGGGTATCGTCACCTCTGCGACCATAGAGTTTATCATCACTATCTCCACCATCCAAAATATTAGCAGCCTTGTTTCCATGGATGGTATTGTCAAGACTGTTACCTGTACCGTTAATTGCGTCATCACCAATCAGGAACAGACGTTCTAAATTGTCTCCCAATACCCAACTGACAGCGGCTTTGACAGTATCAATACCTGCATTCTCAATTTCTGCAATCGTGTCTCCCAAACTGCGGACAACGTAAATATCATTACCATTCCCACCATTGAGGGTATCATTACCATTCCCACCATTGAGGATATCATTACCATTCCCACCATTGAGGATATCGTCACCTCTACCACCATTGAGGATATCGTCACCTCTACCACCATTGAGGGTATCGTCACCATCCCCACCATTGAGGGTATCATCACCCCTACGACCATAGAGGCGATCATTACCTTTCCATCCAAAAATGCTATCTTTGCTACTAGTTCCTCTCAGGTGATCTGCACCTGATTTACCATGAATCGGGTTTTTGATTACCAATTTAAACACATCACTGATAGCCAGCCCAGCACTATCTGTAGCTGTAACTTTAATCTTGAAATTACCCACATCCTGATTTGCAGGAATGCCACTAAAAGAGTTGGTTGTAGCCGTGAAAGTTAACCAACTGGGCAGAGGATCACCATTTTCCAAAGTCGCAGTATAAATCAGACTGTCTCCCGCATCTATATCTGTGAAGGTGTCAGATGGAAGAGTAAAACTGAAGTCCTTGTTGGCGATCGCTTTTTGGTCAACAATGAGATTAGCAACCGTTGGCGCACTATTAATGCTAATTGATCCTGAATCAACTGTAATAGATCCGCCGGAAGATAAAGTGCGAATCAGTTCCATTTTGTCAATGGGTTTTCCCATATAGTAAATAAATCCCCCGTTGCCAAAATCATTGACTTTCACGGGATTGCCATCAGTGTCAATCTTCCACAACTGATAACCGTTACTACCATCATAAGCCGTAAAGTAAAGTGTACCATCAATATTGGTGAGGTTATAAGGATATAATCTCCCCATCTGCTGATTGATATCGCTGACTAATACTGGTGTGCCATCAGTGCCAATCTTCCACAACTCAGTCCCATTAATACCATCATTAGCTGAGAAATAAAGTGTGCCATTGATGTCAGTTAGGTTATAGGGATTGGAACTTCCTGCACCGACATTAATATCAAACTTTACAGGGTTTCCTTCGCTGTCAATCTTCCACAACTCAGTGCCATTAACATCGTCATAACCTGTAAAGTAAAGTGTATCATTAACATTCGTCAGGTTGTAAGGATTGGAACTTCCTGCACCGACATTGATATCGAACTTTACAGGGTTTCCTTCGCT
>NZ_JAYGHA010000037.1:54040-55101 GCF_034931405.1 Anabaena sp. UHCC 0451
GGGGATTAGAACCTGCTTGTCCAGGATTGATATCGAACTTTACAGGATTTCCTTCGCTGTTAATCTTCCAAAACTCATAACCGTTAGTACCATCATCAGCAGTAAAGTAAAGCGTGCCATTAACGTTAGTGAGGTTATAGGGATTGGAACTCCCTTCCCCCGGATTTATATCAAACCGGACAGCATTACCATCGGTATCAATCTTCCACAAGTCATAACCGCTAGTACCGTCATAAGCTAGGAAGTAAAGTGTGTCATTGACGCTGGTGAGGTTGTAGAGATATAAACTTTCTCCCCCCTGACTGATTTCCACACTTACAGGGTTTCCTTCGTTGTCCATCCTCCACAACTGAGTTCCATTAATACGATTATCAGCAGTGAAGTAAAGAGTGCCATTAACATTGGTGAGGTTGTAGGGATATAAACTTTCTCCCCCTTGATTAATATCGAACCTGACGGTTTTTCCTTGTTCGTCAATCTTCCACAAACTATTGCCGTTAGTACCGTCATCAGCAGTGAAGTACAATGTGCCATTGACGTTGGTTAAGTTGTAGAGATTGGAATTTCCTTCACCCGGATTGATATCGTTGACTAATACTGGGTTGCCTTCACTATCAATTTTCCACAACTCCATGCCATGAATACCATCATCAGCGGTAAAATAAAGTGTGCCGTTGATATTGATCAGCGATTCGGGATTAGAAGCACGATTGACAAGTGGAGTATTTATAACTACTGGGTTGCCATCACTGTCAATTTTCCACAACTGATAACCGTTAGTACCATCATCAGCTAGAAAATAAAGTGTGTCATTGACGTTGGTTAAGTTGTAGGGATTGGAACTTCCTTTTCCTGGATTGATATCACTGACTATTACTGGGTTGTTGTTGGTGTCAATTTTCCACAATTCATAACCGTTAATACCATCGGTAGCTGTAAAATAAAGTGTGCCATTGACGTTGGTGAAAGATTGAGGATCGGAAATAACATTTTCCTCATTGATTCGCACTAATGTGGCATTATCATCTGTACCAATCTTCCACAAGCTATAACCATTAATG
>NZ_JAYGHA010000037.1:55324-56603 GCF_034931405.1 Anabaena sp. UHCC 0451
ATCATCAGCAGTGAAGTAAAGCGTGTCATTGATGTTGATGAGATTGTACGGATTAGAATCTGCTTGTCCAGGATTGATATCGCTGACTAAAACCTCATTACCTTCGGTGTCAGTCTTCCACAACTCACTTCCGTTAGTTTCGTCATACTTACTAAAGTAAAGTATACCATTAACATTGACTTTGATAAATTCAGGTAATATCATCGGTTTTGATAATCGACTGATATCGTTGATTAAGGATACCTGAGAGTCAGTATTTTGTAGCATAGTGGGTAGATGATTTTTGTGAGTAAACTAATTGCTGTCATTTAAGCAGCAATGAACAAATTCATAGAAATCGAAGATAATAAGCAAAATTTTTTGCTCAAAGCCGCTCAAATCAATTATGTAGTAATAAGACTTATACACAGTGATTTATATCACTTGTGCTGGCGCAAATTCATTAATTTAACTTATCATGAATAAAATAGTAATAAAAATCTCAGCACTGAGCAAGCAAAACTCCGCCGTAACTGTTGTAAAGAACGCTACGACGGAGAAATAAGAAATTAAAACATCAAGATCAAAAACTTGTAATACAAGGGTAGAAAAAAGTAAACTTGAAGACTTAATTTACCTTTTACCTTTGTTTTTCTTTACCTCGATGTTTCCTACTGTGCTAGATGTACTTAATATATCGGTTTCTGTTTTTGGGAAAGTATTAAAATTATCTTTTTTGATGTATTAAAATGTACAATTAGAGAAAATCAATCTTTCTTTAGTCTGATTTTGTGATTACTGACAAGGTTTCTGGACAATTCTATATCAATTATTAAGTTTTTTATGGAAGTTTTTTGATATGAGTCAATTGTGCAAGTAGATGACAATCTTTTCCCAAGTTTTATGGGTGGGTATCGGTTGTCAAAAAGGAATTTCTGCTCAGTTAATTAACACAGCAATTGAGAAAATTTTTCAAAATTACCAGCTTACTCAGACAGCTATCACAGGTATGGCTACCATTGATCTTAAAGCTTCAGAGTTAGGCTTAATAGAATTTTGTCGGGTAAATAATTGGCCTTTAAAAACCTTTCCCGCAGAAATTTTAGCTGGTGTCTGTGTTCCTAACCCTGGGAAATTGATTACAGAAACAGTGGGAACACCAAGCGTAGCAGAAGCAGCTGCTATCATGGCTGCTGCTCAAATGACTTCAGAAGTGAGGTTATTAGTTCCCAAGCAAATTTTTCGGTTGTCTGGGGAAGTGGGTGCAGTTACGGTAGCTGTAGCCCAGAGTTGTTGATTT
>NZ_JAYGHA010000038.1:0-43101 GCF_034931405.1 Anabaena sp. UHCC 0451
CGTTTCCCTGTTCCTTTCTATCCTAGATGTTTACAGAAAGCCCATGAAGAAGCTGCGCTAGTTGGTTTTGACATGGACGTGATGGAAGATATGATTGTTAATGCTGTACGTCAATCATTCACTTCTGAGGAACAAAATGTTGTAGATAGAGTTAGACTACAATCTGATGTAAGTATGTTGCGATATGAATAACACACCTTTATTTCCCAAAGAAAATATATCAGGCATCTTTCGAGGTTTCAGTGAAGGAGGGCTTGAATTTCATGCGGATATTGTATTGCCTTACCGCAATGATTTTCAAAGTATTCCTATGCACGGACAGTTTCTTCTGGTACAACTAGCTACTGAAGATGAAGCAGTTTTAGGAAGAATTACATCTTTCTATTCAGACGGAAAACTTACTAGAGAACATGGTGAGGATTTCAGTTTGAGAGCGATGGGAGAAGATCGAGAAATTCCAGAAGATTTGCGTGAACAATATGTAAAATATCGAGTTAATATCCGAGTTCTTGGAGTAATACGTCATTCAAATGGAAAATTTGTCTTTGTAGCTTCTCATCGTCGTCTTCCTCATGTTGGTAGTAAGGTTGCTTTTCCAAGTAATGAAATTCTCAGAGAAATAACAGGACACAATATTACAGGAGCAGACATTGGTTTTTTTGCACTAGGAGAATTTGTTTACGCTGGTACTGATCCACGACTTGGAGTTGCTGACTGGATGCAGGTTAAATCTCCAGAAATTGTTACTCATTTTCCAGTACAGAATTTAGTTTCCCGAAGATCATTTGTATTTGCGCGAGCTGGTTATGGAAAGTCTAACTTAATCAAATTGCTGTTTAGTGAACTATACAAAACAACACCAACTAAAAAGAAACGAGATCAAGATGTACCTGTTGGTACTTTAATCTTTGATCCAGAAGGAGAATATTTCTGGCCAGATGACAATGGAAAACCTGGTTTTACGGATGTTCCACATTTACAAGATCAACTTGTAATTTTTACCCGTCGCCAAGCTCCCAGTAACTTCTATGGTTCTTTTGTTGCAGGTGGTGTTAAACTCGATATTCGCCGCTTAAAACCTGCTGATATTATTGGCGTTGCATTGTCACCAGAACGACAAGAACAGCAAAATGTTCGCAAACTTAGAGGATTATCTCATGATAAGTGGACGCAACTTGTTAATTTAGCCTACAAAGATGGATATAACACAAATATAGGTCAGGTCAAGACGTTATTAAGTATAGGTGATGGATCTGACGCTGAAGCTGGGGCAGCTTTAAGTAACATAGTTTATATTGTGAGAACCTTGCATGATCCTCACAGTCGGTTAATGGATTTCTTGTTCAAAAGTTTGAGAGAAGGTAAACTTTGTATTGTCGATATTTCACAGATGCGGGGACAACAAGGATTAACTTTGTCAAGCCTGATTCTTCAAGAAATATTTAATCATAACCAGGATAAGTTTACTGAAAAAGATGCTAAAACTATTCCTACTATTGCTGTTTTAGAGGAAGCTCAAAGTGTTCTAAGTAAAGGCAGTGATTCAAGTGATGGACCATTTGTAGATTGGTTTAAAGAAGGACGAAAATATGATTTAGGGGCTGTGATGATTACTCAGCAACCTGGTAGTATTCCTGTTGAATTACTCAGTCAAGGTGATAATTGGTTTGTATTTCACTTACTATCTGCTTCAGATTTAAAGAGTTTACAAAGAGCTAATTCTCACTTTAGTGATGATTTACTTGGTGGTCTTTTAAATGAACCATTACCAGGACAAGGAGTAATGTGGAGTAGTGTAAGTGCTAATCCTTATCCTGTTTCATTTCGTGCGCTTTCATTTGAAAAAATATATCCACAACCTCTAGATCCCAAATATGATAAAGACTCTGTTGAAACTTTTGCTACTAAGCTGAAAGCAGAATCTAACAAACCAGCACATAGTATATCGGATATAGATGCTCAAGATTTAGAAGAAAATGGTGA
Organism: Anabaena sp. UHCC 0451; assembly: GCF_034931405.1. NCBI lineage: Bacteria > Bacillati > Cyanobacteriota > Cyanophyceae > Nostocales > Nostocaceae > Anabaena > Anabaena sp. UHCC 0451. The sequence goes on from NZ_JAYGHA010000038.1 coordinate 1,984, forward strand.
AATTTCAGAAGAGGAAGCAAGAAGTAATCCCGCACCAGAAACAGGTGATTTTTATGTTAATAGTATCAATTACGCAATCCAACAGCTTAAACAACATGATGAATTTCAACTAAAAGTCATTAATGGTCAAGGTCTACCTTGGGGTGTTTTGTTGGGATTTATTAAAAGTTTTCTCCCAGATGAATTACAAAGTAATACGAGTACAATAAATACTTGTATAAAACGGACACTCAGTGAAACATTGGGTGAAGAAGGAAAGTATTGGAAGTCCGAAAAGCGTCCAAAAAGAGGAGGAGGAGGTGAAACTACTTGGGTAGTGCGTATAACTGAAGAGCTTACTTAAAGTATTTTAATAACTCCAAGTCGGGTTATTAAGAAACAATAGGACACGAATAAATGAGATTTTGAGAGATATATTTTTTAAGTCCTGCTAATTCTTCCTTTGCGCCTTTGTATCTTGGCGCGAAACAAAAATATTCATCTCAAACAAAAAATCCTCATTTTTCGGTAAAATCACACACAGCCTAATTACAGAACTGCCAAAATGACAAACTTACCAGATCCTACCACCTGGTCAAACCTACTCAAACAATTATTAGAAAACCAATCATTATCCCGCACCCAAGCAGCAGAACTGATGCAAGGATGGATCAACGAAACCATCCCCCCAGAACTATCGGGAGCAATATTAACAGCACTGCACTTTAAAGGCATTTCTGCTGAAGAATTAACAGGAATGGCAGAAGTATTAAAATCTCTGTCTATCAAGACTTCTGGGGATAATACCCAAAACCCGATCCCCCTAGTTGACACCTGCGGAACCGGTGGAGATGGGGCATCAACATTTAATATATCCACCGCCGTGGCCTTTGTCACCGCTGCTGGTGGTGTACCTGTAGCTAAACATGGCAGTCGTTCCGCCTCCAGTTTAACCGGAAGTGCTGACGTTTTAGAAGCTTTAGGCGTTAACTTGAATGCAGCCAGTGACAAAGTACAAGCAGCAGTGAAAGCAGTGGGAATTACCTTTTTATTTGCCCCTGGCTGGCATCCCGCGCTTAAAGCCGTTGCACCATTGCGGCGAAATTTAAAAGTGAGAACAGTATTTAACTTACTTGGACCCTTAGTAAACCCCATGCGTCCCACTGGCCAAGTAATTGGAGTATTTGATCCCAAATTGATCGAAACCATCGCTCAAGCCTTAAACCAGTTGGGAACACAAAAGGCAATAGTCTTACATGGGCGAGAAAAATTAGATGAAGCGGGTTTAGGGGATCTAACTGATTTGGCGGTTTTATCTGATGGTAAAGTACAGTTAACCACCGTCAACCCAGAAGCAGCGGGTATCACACCAGCACCCATTACAGCCTTAAAGGGTGGGGATGTGCAAGAAAATGCAGAAATCCTCACCAACGTACTCCAAGGAAAGGGAACTCAGGCACAACAGGATGCAGTGGCGCTAAATGCTTCCTTAGCCTTGCAAATAGCGGGTGTAGTTCCCTTATTAAATCATGCTCAAGGTGTAGCCGTCGCTAAGGAAATTCTACAAAGCGGTAGCCCCTGGAAAAAGTTGGAACAGTTAGTTGAATTCCTGAAGGATTAGTATCTGAGTGGGTTTGGGGACGAAATTCTACGACATTGCGTTTGATAGTAACGTCATAGTTACCAAAAAAGTCATGTCCTAACAATCCCGTTTCCAGTTCTACACCAGCGATCGCCACAGGAATTTTACCTACTGTTACCCCGCCAACTTCCATCGAATCCAGATAGCCAACCGCAAACTCCACATCTTTAGAACTAGCTGTGTTAGCTTTGGCAATTCCCACAGGTACTACACCCAAAGCCGCTGCTACCTCTTGAGTAATCACAGAACCACTAGCGCCCGTATCCACAATCATCTCAAAACGCTGCCTACCATTAAAGGTAACTTCCACAATGGGAGTACCACCAACTCGCCGCTTAATCGGTACTACAAATACCTGATTATTGTAGGCGAGGGTTTCCGATGAAGGTAAAATCAGTTCTGGTGGTGGTAGTGGTTGTACTGTTCTCCCAGAATTGGGACTTGAATAACGTTGTATTTTCGGTTTTGGTTTGGGAACTGCAACAACTACCTGTTGATCTGGTACTACAGGAGATGCTAACTTATTGGCATTAGCGTTCTGTCTAGCTAATTTAATGTGACCATCATATTCGGCAATTTTTCTCTGAGCAAAGGGAAAATTGGGGCTATCTCGTTGCACCTGTTGCAACAATGCGATCGCATCCTCAAACTTACTCACCACCAAATTCCAATCATCTGGAGATTGGGCAGATTGACTGATACTCACAGCACCAGTAGCTTTATCCAGCGCCAATTCTAAAGCACTTGGTTCTGTTAATGGTGGTTCTAGTTGTGGTTTTTGATTGCTTGGTAATGATCTTGGCTGCTTAATTGGCGGCTTGATCGCTGCCAAATTGCCCACAGGCGCAGATGGCCGATCACCACCAAACCCAGTTGTCTGTTTGTTGTCACTACAGGCAACAGTCAAAATCGCTAAACTACCGGAAAAAAAAATTAGGGCTGTGCGGGATAAAAAAGACTTAAGCATAATGACTTTCAGGTTAACCGCCCTGGCTCTCTCCAAGTGTAGCGTCCCCACCCAATTAAAAATGGTTCAGGTTTAATGATTTTCAAATCAAAGTTTTCAATAAATAGGAGTTTTTTATATTTTTATATACAAATGTATTACTTTTTGTAAAGGATTGTATAATAAATACAGGAAGGTTCTTCGTTGCCGATGAATATAGAAATATTTAAGATTGTCATTCATGTATAAGTAGATGTATTAACCATGTCTAGCGCAGTTTTAATTGATTTTGAGCAAATTTATCAAATTCGAGGCAACAAGGTTAGTTCTGCTGCAAAGTTTGATGAATATGCTTCATATTTTAAAAAAGCGTCTAGGGAGATAAAGACTCAGTGGAGCAATTTTTCTTCTGAACAACATGATGCTTTAGGAGATTTCGCATACTCTTTAATTGAGCCAACGGAAGAATTTACAGGGTTTTTGGATATCCTCAAAGCAAAAATTTATTTGCTTTTTTTGAATCTTACCTCCCAAAGAGAATCTTATGATGCTTGTGTTGATGCTATTGATTTCTTAGTTGATACAATTCTTGATTGTATTGAGCAAGATGATCCCGGCTATCAGGCTGTTCTATCTGATACTTTAGAGGAATTGCGTTTAAATTACGAACATATTCCAAAAGTAAAGCCGGAGGATAGTAGTGCCTGGTTGCGAAACATATTCGATAATTTTGTACTCTTCTAAAGAACTAAATTTAAATGATAGAAGAGAGGAAACCGTTGTTTACTCCAATTACCAATTACCAATTACCAATTCCCTATTATTTATGTCTTTATCTGATGCAATACCGGCTTTACTTGTCCTAGCAGATGGTACTACTTATCGCGGTTGGTCCTTCGGTGCAATGGAAACTGCAATTGGCGAAGTGGTTTTCAATACTGGGATGACTGGATATCAAGAAGTATTGACCGATCCAAGTTATACAGGTCAAATTGTGATTTTTACCTATCCCGAATTGGGAAATACTGGTGTTAATCCCGAAGATGAGGAATCAACAAAACCTCATGTGAAGGGAGCGATCGCTCGCAATATCTGTCACAAACCCAGTAACTGGCGCTCTACACAATCCTTACCAGATTACCTCAAACAGCACCAAGTACCCGGTATTTTCGGCATAGACACCCGCGCCCTCACCCGCAAAATAAGAATGTTTGGGGCTATGAATGGCGGTATTTCTACCTCTATCCAGGATGAAAGTGAATTATTAGAACTGGTGCAAGCTGCTCCCAACATGACAGGATTAAATCTGGTGCGGGAAGTCACCACCCCAACAGTTTATGAATGGTCCCAAGCTACTACAGAAGCTTGGGAATTTAACTCAGAAGCCGTAGCTAAGATTGGCGAAACTTTCACCGTTGTTGCTTTAGACTTTGGCGTAAAACGTAATATCCTGCGTCGTTTGGCTAGTTATGGTTGTCGGGTGATAGTTGTTCCTGCCAATACACCACCAGAAGAAATCCTTAAATATAATCCAGATGGGATTTTTCTTTCCAATGGTCCTGGTGATCCAGCCGCAGTTACAGAAGGCATTAGCACCGCTAAAGCACTGCTAGAAAGTGAAAAACCCATGTTTGGTATTTGTATGGGACACCAAATTTTGGGTCATGCTTTGGGCGCAGAAACCTTTAAACTGAAATTTGGGCATCGGGGTTTAAATCAACCTGCGGGTTTACAACAACGGGTAGAAATTACTAGCCAAAACCACAGTTTTGCTATTGATCCGGATTCATTACCATCAGCAGTGGTAGAGGTTAGTCATCTGAACTTAAATGATCGTACTGTTGCAGGGGTACGTCACAAGTCTCTACCTGTGTTTTCTGTACAGTATCACCCAGAGGCTAGTCCCGGACCCCACGACGCTGATTACTTATTTGAGCAATTTGTGCTAGAAATGCAAACAGCACGTCAAACAGCGATCGCTTAAGTAACGTAAAAATTGGTAATGGGTAATTGGTAATGGGTAATAGGTCATGGGTAATGGGTAATAGGTCATGGGTAATAGGTCATGGGTAATAGGTAAGAGTCTTTCCCAATCCCTAATCCCTAATCCCCAATCCCCAGTCCCCAATCCCCAATCCCCAACGTAGACAATTTACGTCAAAACCATCTATACTTGAGCGTTTACTTTCAGTTAAGAGGACGAGGAGGGAGTTATTGCTGAACCACTGAATCTAACGGTGAGCCTGAGAGGTACTCGCGAAGTCCGGGATAACTGCCAGCTATTCCGCCTCACCGGTTTGTTAGACGCTTTTTCTGAGCCGACATTTCGCAAGATTCTGTCTGGTAAAATTGAAGAAGGTCCAAAGCACATAATTTTGGATCTCTCACAAATTGACTTTGTTGATAGCTCCGGCTTGGGTGCGCTAGTACAATTAGCCAAGCAAGCTCAAAATGCCGAAGGCACTTTGCAGATTGTCACTAATGCCCGCGTTACTCAAACAGTCAAGCTTGTTCGCTTGGAGAAATTCCTTGCCTTACAATCTACAGTTGACGCGGCTCTAGAAAACATTAAGTCGTCTTGATTGCTTGAGCAAAGAAAATTAATGTGGCTATCTAGATGATGAGGCCGAAGGTGAGGGAGAAAAAGAATAGATTAATTCTCTATCTCCTTCATCTCCTCTTCATGATCAAGAATATATATAATTTCAGTAATATTTGTTAGTGTTGAATATGCTAGGTATGCTATGATGGCGTACTGCACGAAAAATAAGTAAATAAATGTTCGTAAATATAATCTTCCCAATGCTAGTAGGTCAAGGAATGATGAACAGGTGAATCCCCAGCAGGAAAAAGCTAAAAATGGAGAAGATGCAACTGCAATGCCGGATTCATCAAATACTCCAGCATTGTTGGTAAACACGGGGCAAGCACCCCAACCCATATCCCAGGCACAAGTGCAACAAATTTCTCCTTCGGCCTTAGCCTACCTGGGTGATGCAATTTACGAATTATATGTTAGAATGTTTTTTCTGTGGCCACAGCAACGGCCAGAAATTTACCATCGTTTGGTAGTGGCGCAGGTCAGAGCGGAAACACAAGCCCTACATTTGCGATCGCTAACTCCTCATTTAAGGAGTAACGAATTAGAAATTGTCCGCCGGGGTCGCAATGCTGCCACAGGCCGCCCCAAGCGACTTAATCCCGAAATTTATCAACAGGCAACTAGTCTAGAAACTTTAGTTGGCTATTTATATCTCACCGATTACCCCCGGTTAACAGAACTGTTGCAAAAACTCCATCTAGAGACATAGTAAGTAGCTCAATCTCACGATAGGAAAAACAGTCTTAATGGTTCATTAAATTGAGGGAATCGTTATGCTCACCCATTCACTAAATTCAATAATCTCATGACTAACCAACCAAGAAAAATCAATCATGCTGGCGAACCAAAACGTGGGCAACCCATCAAAATCAAAGGTAAGCGCGTTATTGCCAATCCTATTCGTAATCAAAGCAAGACAGAAGTCAAACCCATTTCTGGTAAACCGCGTCCATCTCGCCAATTTTCCCATCCATCTTTAGAGATCAAATTGACGGAGATTAAATCGACCGAAGAAAATGATCTCATCTACGGTCGTCATCCAGTATTAAGCGCATTGGAAAATCAGCGTAATCTCAACCGTCTTTGGATTACTACTCGTTTGCGCTACGATCCTCGATTTCATCATTTGATTCTCCAAGCTAAAGACAATGGCACAGTTATTGATGAAGTTGAACCTAAGCGTTTAGACCAAATTACGGATGGGGCTAATCACCAAGGTATCGCTGCTCAAGTTGCTCCTTATGACTATACGGAATTAGAGGATCTGATTACTCAAGCCAAATCAGTTAGTGATCCCGTGATTGTTGTTGCTGATGGCATCACTGATCCTCACAACTTGGGGGCAATTATTCGCACAGCGGAAGCAATAGGCGCACAAGGATTAGTCATTCCCCAAAGAAGGGCTTCGGGGATCACTTCCACTGTTGTTAAAGTGGCCGCAGGTGCTTTAGAAAACTTTTCTGTAGCTCGAGTTGTTAACCTCAGCCGCTCTTTAGAACAACTCAAAGAAGCGGGTTTTTGGATTTACGGAACAGCTGCCACTGGTAGTGAAGCTCTGCATACAGTAAAATTCAGCGGACCCGTTGTTTTGGTAATTGGTGGTGAAGGCGAAGGTCTGAGTATGTTGACACAACGATCCTGCGATGTTTTAGTGTCAATTCCCTTACAGGGTAAGACTCCTAGCCTGAATGCTTCAGTGGCAGCAGGGATGGCACTTTATGAAATTTATCGTCAACGGTCATTAAATACCCACTATCTTGATAAATTACACACATTTTCTTTGAAAAAATAAACCTAAAAGAGTATAAAGAAATGTAAAACAAAATCAATCCAACATATTCTTTTACACCCGATAACACGTTTATAAATTGGTGAAAACCATGAAAAACATTTGGCATAACCTTAAAGAAGGGCTAATTAGCGCATCTAATGGTCTAGGCTTGGCTTGGTGGGTGGAAATTGTCACCCAGAATCCTCGTTGTACATATTACTTCGGTCCCTTTTTAAGCTCAGTAGATGCAACCTTGGCCAGCAAAGGCTACTTAGAAGATTTGGAAATCGAAGGAGCGCAAGGAATTATAGTCAATGTCAAGCGGTGCAAACCGTTTGTTTTAACTATTGCTGAAGACTTGGGGGAAAGGATTGACCGTAAAGTAAAGCCTGCCTTTAGCGGTCAAGTGTAATACAAATCCATAGGCTGTCATCATTCCTGGGTGAATTCTGGGAATGATGAACAACATCCCAATTTTTTAGTGACAGGTGACAGTTAAGAGAGCAGGGGAGAATAACTTTAATATCTATTTCCGAGTCCCCAATCCCCAATCCCCAATCCCCAATCCCCAATCCCCAATCCCCAATCCCCAATCCCCAATTACCAATTACCAATTACCTGTGGATGTGCTTCTAACCAAACGTCAATATCACCCAGCAACTGTTGGGGAATCTCCCAGGGGAAAAGATGGGCGGTGTGGGGGTAACATTGCCAGTGAGAGTTTTTGAGATGTCGCGCTGTTTCTAAGCTGGAATCAGCAGTAATATGGCGGTCTTGGTCCCCAGCAAGTACCAAACTGGGGCATTCTATTTTTTGTAGGTCTGGAAGTCGATTGTATCCGGCTTTAATGGCGCTATAGAGGGCGCGAGTAGAGTATTGAGAAGTTTGTAAATAAGCTTGTAGGACTGACTTAGAAATGTAACTATAAGCTGTGGGTGTATGTTGTTGGATTAGATAGCGAAAAAGCGATCGCTTGCCAAAAGTTTCAATATTCCAATCCCAACCAGGTTTTATATAATTCAATAGCGCCGCAACGCCGGTATAAAGATTATCCTGCCAAGAAATAGGCGGATGATTCCCCCAAGGTCTAGCTGAGGTAGCGACTAAAATCAGCCCTGTGACTCGCTGTGGTAAACGCAGTGCTAATTCCATCGCCAAAATTCCACCCAGTGACCATCCTAAGACTAAGCATTTTTCAATCCCAAAGCGGTCTAGGAGGGCTTCTAAATCCTCTAAATGGTCTTGCATGACAAAATCTTGATTGCAGCGGCTTTTACCGTATCCGCGCAAATCTGGGGCAAAAGTTTGGAAGCGTTTTGATAGATGATTAGTAAAAACAGAAAGATTACCTCCGGTACCCGGATGTCCGTGTAAACCGAGTATGGGAAATCCTTCACCTTGGATGTAAACGTTAAGAGGTAATTGATAATTCATAATTGGTAATTGAGAAAAATAAAATTGATTACCCAGTCCCCAGTCCCTCACAAGGGTAGGTATTTTACATTGTCGTGAGGGGAAGACAAGATTTTTACCAATGCCCATTCTTCATTCTTCATTCTTCATTCTTCATTCTTCATTCTTCATTCTTCATTCCCCAGTCCCCAGTTTTTACTTTTCGATATAACCCCCAGCATAGGTAATCACACACATATTTCTATAGGATTTGTGAGTACCATAAGCAACACCAGCAACCTTAAATGCAGGGTTAAAAATATTGGTGCGATGACCTCGTGAGGGTACACCATCATCAATAATTAACTGCATGACGATTTCTTGAGCATTATTTACACCATAGCTGATATTTTCCGCTGCTGTCTTTTGCCATCTACCATAGCGATTGATGCGAGTAAAAGGGGTACTACCATCACTCCCATCATGACCTAAAGCACCTTTTGGACCTTGATCTTTGACATGATCTCTAGCACCTAAAGACATTCCCTTAGATGTTTTTAAAGAACCTACAGGACGTACTGATTTAAGAAATGCGATCGCCTCATCAACAGGTTTTACACCTTCCTGAGTAATTAAATAAGTATTGTTGGAAATCTTCACTCTATTACCCTGAAAACGTTGGCGATAGTTTTCTAAAATGGGTATATATGAGCGAGGATTTGTTCTCACTTTGTTAGTTTCATTAATGACTTGTTGTTCCAAAGTTGAGAGATAACTAGCTTTGGCTAACAAACTGGAATCATGAGATTTAAATATTGCTGTTGTTGGTTGTTCTATTGATTGTTGAGATTGCAGTATTTGATGAGAATAACCAACTACTAAGGTAATAGGTAGTAATAACCAAAATTTAAACTGACTCATTGATGACCTCAAGATTTATTGATAGTACCAATTTGAGATTTTAGACTTGGGATTACTTTTTTAGTTCCAACTACATTACCTTGTAGGTGTAGTCTGTCTAAAATTGCAAATCTAAAATCTAAAATCGGATGACTGTTGCTATATTATTTCTCTACAGTCAGGATACTTTCAATTTCTGATAACTGAACTGTACTTGTAACATTCTTGCTATTGATGATGAAAGAAGGTGTACCCGAAAGTCCTAGTTTGTAAGCCATTTGTTGGTCTTGTTGAATTGCTTGATCTGCTAAGTTGCGGTCAATTTTAAACGCCCACTAATTAATAAAGGACAGGATGCCTATCCCACAATATTTGATGATTTATTTTCTGGTGTTCCCTAATTCCAATAGCCTGTCCGTCTGACCCCAAAAGACTTTTATCTAAAAACTTAAATGACTCGGTTATCAACTGGTAATGAGAAATCACGAGACCATTCATTCCAAGAACCAAAATAATTTTTGGCTTGAATTCCTACCTGTTGCAGAGCAATTAGTGTATTAGCAGCCCTTGAACCTTTAAAGCAGTAAATATAGACAATAGAATCTGAGTTAATACCCACTGACTGACAAATTTTGAGGATTTCATCTGGTGAGCGGAACATGGGAATATTAGCCTCAGAATTCATCAATAGATGCCATTCTAACCACACAGAGTTAGGGATTCTCCCTTTGCGAGGACAAAAATCTGGATCGTAAGGAGAAGAACTCAGTCCTTGCCATTCTATGCGATCGCGGACATCTAATTTGATAATTGCAGGATTGTCAATTGCAGCCAACATTTCATTTTTTGTCACCATAATATCAGGGTTGGTATGCAATCTAAATATGCTACTTTCGGTTGTGGTTAATTCTTTGGTAGTGGCTAATTCAGCAGCAAGCCATCCTTGATATCCCCCGTGGAGAATAGATACTTCAGGACAACCCAAGTATTTAAGTAAAAAAGCGGCTCGACAGGATTGACCATAGCCTTTATTTAAAGCATCTTCATAAACAATTAACTTTTCTGTACCAGAGATTCCAACTTTGCTCATAATTTCCGCAAAATATTCTTGTAATTTTCTTAATCCTTCTGGTGAAGAGTTATCCAAAAGATAAGTAAAAAATGTGCGAATATTGATAGCACAGGAAAGGTGAGAGATAGCATATTCTTCTGGACTTCGCGTATCTACAATTACAACTTTCGAGGATTTTTCTGTTAATAAATAAGAGAGTTCTGGGGGAGAAATGAGAACTTTTGTATCCACGTTTCTATTTTTCTCTATTGTGCTATTGAGCATTATCACGCTCTGGAGATTGGCACTTTGGAGTTAAAATTACAGAGGCATAAATGTAGATTGTTATGGAATAACTTTATATAGGCTTGATCTCGTTTGATCTCGTTCCCAGTTTTTAACTGGGAATGTCATCACAGAGGCTCGGCCTCTGCTGTCACTCAAGGCAAAGCCTTGAAAATTCATTCCCATACTCTGTATGGGAATGAGGAAAATAAGACTTTATTTACCTCAGAGTATTTACTCCGGTAAACCTGCCACTTTTAACAAATCTAATCCCTTTTGAAATATCTCATCAATGGGCAACATTTCCCCTTCAATAGTCATAAATTTATGGTCTTTTGTTGCCCTAATTTTTGAACCATCATCTAAACAATATTCATACACTTCTTGTACTCCTCGATGATGCCATTGGGCAATTGGTTGTGTATAAACATTTCCATTTTTATCGACACTGAAAATACTACACTCAATCCTTTTTTCGACAATTTCCCCAATTTGTAAAAAGCCATATTCAACGGTTAAAATTTCCGTTTCATAACTTAAACAATATTCAGCAAACTTCAACATATCCGCAAATAACTTTTCAGCTACTTGCTTTCTTACGCCGTTTTTTGTAGACCCATCAATAAACTTTTCTTCCTGCTTCTGCATCTCTGTAACTTTCTTTTTACCCATAGCGCGACGCAGTAAGTCAGCTTGTCCTAAAGTATAACCAGCCATATCCTGAGCAATTTTCATAATTTGCTCTTGATAGACCATAATTCCGTAGGTTTCATTTAATATTGGTTCTAAAATTCCAGTTTCATATTCAATTTGTTCCCGTCCATGTTTGCGATTAATAAACTTAGGAATTAGCCCTGCATCTAATGGTCCTGGTCGATAAAGTGCCAAAATAGAAGAAATATCTTCAATATTAGAAGGCTTTAAATCTTTTACTATTTGCTTCATTCCTGAAGATTCTAATTGAAATATACCTTCCAAATCACCTGATTCTAATAACGCATAAGCTTTAGATACATCTTTAGGTAAAGTGCTATGTTCGCCTTTAGCTAATATTTTTTGGGCTTTTCTTTCTTGATGGGTAATTTCATCAGGATCAACCCGATAACCCTTACTTTCTTCAATTAAATCCAAGGTTTTTTGAATTAGTGTCAGGTTGCGTAAACCCAAAAAATCCATTTTTAACAAACCCAGTGATTCCAAATCTTCCATGAAATACTGGGTAATTACAGAACCATCATTATTACGTTGTAAAGGCACAATTTCATCTAAAGGTTCTGCGGAAATGACCACACCAGCAGCATGAACACCAAAGGTTTTGTTAGTTCCTTCAATTCGCATAGCCATATCCAGCCAATGACGAACTCTGGGATCATGATCATATTTTTCTTTAAACTCTGGTGCTGGTGTTTCATCAGAAACCATGACTTTGAGTTTAGTTGGTTTTCCCCGTACAACCGGAATCATTTTCGCCATTTTGTCAGATTCCCCATAAGGAATATCTAAGACTCTGGCGACATCTTTTAATACTGCTTTAGATGTTAAACGGTTAAAGGTGATAATTTGGGCAACTCGATCCGCACCATATTTATTAGTTACATATTCAATGACTGCATCTCGTTTTTCAATGCAGAAATCTGTATCAATATCAGGCATTGATTTGCGTTCTGGGTTCAAAAATCGCTCAAATAGTAACCCATGATGTACAGGATCAATATTTGTAATTCGCATGGCGTAAGCAACCAAAGAACCAGCCGCAGAACCACGTCCTGGACCGACAGGAATATTATTATCTCGCGCAAATTTGATGTAGTCCCACACTACTAAAAAGTAGGTAGAAAACCCCATTTTTTGCAGCATTTTTAATTCATATTCTAATCTTTCTTTATAAACCTGATCTACTTCGCTGCGGGATTTGCGATTTAATCTTTCTAATAGTCCTTGCCATGCAATTTCTTCTGCGTAAGTGTCAGGAGTATGACCAGAAGGAATATCAGGAGTAGGAATTTTCGGCTCATCCATGATATGGTAAGGCTCGACTTTATCTGCTACTTCTTCTGTGGTGGCTATTGCTTCGGCAATGACATCATCGGGTAAATGATCACGAAATAGCATCTGCATTTCTTGGGCAGATTTCAGGTATTCTGTGCCGCTATATCGCATTCTTTTGTCTTCACTAATTAGCTTGCCAGTTTGAATACAAAGTAAAGCATCATGTGCTTCTACGTCAAAGCAAGAAATATAATGAGAGTCGTTAGTAGCAACAAATTTAATTCCTAATTCACGGGCAATTTTCACAATTTCGACATTCACAATTCTGTCTTCTTGTGAACCGTGGTCTTGAATTTCTAAATAAAAATCTTCACCAAATACTTCTTTATACCATTTAGCAACTTTTCGGGCTGCATCTGGTCTATTACTGAGAATTGCTTGGGGAATTTCTCCACCTAAACAAGCACTGGTGACAATCAAACCTTCTTTATATTGTTTAAGTAAATCTTTATTAATACAAGGACGGGAAAAAATACCTTTGCCTTGCACACCTTGGAGGTGAGAAATTGTGGTGAGTTTAACTAAGTTTTTATAACCTTTAGTATTTTTAGCTAAAACAACTTGATGATATTTAGGACGATGACGATCTTGTTGTTCAAGATTGCCGTTGAGGATATACATTTCGTTGCCAATTATTGGCTTAATGGTTTTACTGCGGCAGATTTTGATTAGTTCAACTGCCCCATACATGACACCATGATCTGTGAGGGCGATCGCTTTCATTCCTAATGCGATCGCTTGATCTACTAATTCTGGTAGTTGACTTGCCCCATCAAGCAAACTATAGTCACTATGAATATGCAAAGGTACAAAAGACATAAGCAATTAAAAATTCAAAGTTAATGATTAAAAATTAACAATTCATCATGCAGTAACAGCTTAACAGTTTTTACCATAAATTACCCCTTTCCTATTCCCAAAATTTTGATCGTCGTTGGTGGTATTTTTAGGGTTACAGTTATTTCATAGCATCTAGCATGATCAAAAGTGAGAATCTTTGGCAAACTCCCCGGTGTAGAGGGCAGAAAAGCCTAATTTAGCAAAGATAGTAAGAATTCAGGTAAGGCGATAAGATCTCCCCGACTTCTTTTATTTATTGTGTCCATCAATGATAAATTGCTCTGGTGAAGTCGGGGATCTGGATACGAACGATTGCTATAGCTGAATACTTACCACAGATATAAATATTAGTGCTTTATTTAATGAAAAAAGCCCCATTCTGTAGACGAGGCTAAAAAAAGTTATCAGTTATGTTAATTGTAAAGACTCAGGGGACAGATCACCAACTTATTTTCTGAGAAATTGATGATCTGGGTATGACGTTGTTTTAAGTTGAGATACTTTTCAGTTGCCATTGATCAATCACCTATTACCTAAGACTGTTGAGGTCCTTTGGCATCGGAATGTTTAGCCCAACACCGTTCTAAAAGTTGAATTCTCCAGAGTATTGCGAACTGACGAGGATTCAAAATCAATTTAGCATCACGACTAAATAAGGGTTGGTTCAAATAATGCCAAAGAGGAAATTTAATTTTTGTGTATTTGGAGTTCATAGGAGGAACATAATACTATAAAATTGATTCAGCGGTAGTTGCAATTTCATTTAAAAAATTCATTTGTTAAATAAATTTCAACTACTAATACCTTTATTATTCAAGAATAAACTAATACTTTCCAATTGTAGTGCTGACAATAGCGAAATTTAAGAAAAGTTTATTTTTGGGCTTTTAAGAAAAAGCAAATAAATCCTGACTTTTTTGGTGATAAGAATTTGGGAAGGGACGAAGACTGAAAAGAAAATTTTGATATGCCATAGACATTTGTCTAGCCACTTCATCAATAGGTACACAACCAAGACTAGTTCCTAAACCGGGAACGGCAATTATATTAATCTGTTTTTGTATATAATTGCAGTATAATCTATTATGTTGGCGGACAGCTAATAAAGTTGCCCACAGACCTTGATAAACATGATCTTTGCCAGCTACAGACATCTGCATTCTCAAAGTAGGCGCATGAGCAATAAAAGGATGTAAAGAATGATTTGTTTCTACAATTAAAGATGTACCTATAGGTTGATCTCCTAAATACTCTTCTTGAATATGTTTTTGCAATAGTTTTTCTACATCTTCACCGAAAAATTTAAGAATTGCGGTATCGCTATTATTTTGAGCAGAATTTAAAGAACTAGCCGCAGTAACTACACAATCAAAAAAAGGCAAGTCTTCAAAAGTGCCATTGATTATTTGTACATGAGGTAATCCTGCAAAATAATCCGCAAAAGTTCTACACAAAAAAGTTTTAGTATCTAGTAGAATTAATTTTAATGGTATGTCATAACCCCAGGTTTGACAGGCATCTGTGTTGGTAACTTTGGCTTTGTAGTTTGATTTATCAATCAAAAACAATAAATGAGAATTGAGAATAGTAAAAATAGTATCGATATTCAAAGTAATATCATTGACTTTAGCTTCGGTTAAACCAGCAGGAGTTTTTATTTCTAAAACTAACCTTTTAATTGCATGATAGATATCTAAAAATAATAATTGTAGAGGTTCATCGGCAATTATTGGATAACGAAGTAACTTTAAACAATCCTCTAAATGATATACAAGTTTCTGTAAACTCGTAAATCCTAGCATTGCTGCACCACCTTTGAGACAAAAGGTAGCACGGAACAATTCACCTAATTCATCTCGGTTATCAATTGTATTTTGCAGATGAAATAAACCCTTGTAGATTGTGTTCAGGTGATCTTGAGATTCATCAACAAAATAGCCTATAATTTTTTTAAATTCTTCTGGTTTCATGGTTCTAACGGTTATTAGTTATCAAATTCAACTTCTTGAATATCTAGTTACAAGAATTATGAATGGCTGTTAAGCCCTTGGTTAGTCTTTATGAACAATCGCTACTGAATAACTACAGCAGAGGATGCTATTTTTCCGAGAAAGCATACCTAAAAGTTCAACTGTGGACAACTCATCATATTCACAAGTTTTTCTTATTAATCAAGGGATGGTTTGATTCCTCCTGTATTGAGACTACCCACTTTTGACTTGATTCATATCTTGAGCAAACGCCAAAAAAACCTCCTTTGTAACAATTCAAAGCGGCTAATAATTTTGTTTTGTAACGCAATATACAGATCCCCGACTTCTAACATCAAGTCATCATTTATTGACAAGTTCAAAAAAGAAGTCGGGGATCTTATGGTTCTGAAGTTGAATTATAGCTATATTTTATACAGTCACGATATGGTTAGCACTCAAACCCGGCAGCCCGGAAAGAGTTGCTATTTGCACACTAGACGAACTAGCGCCATTACCATCAGCATCAAAGAACAAAGCCCCATTGCTATTATTGTAAATAAACCGCTGTAAGCTATCATTGGCAGTGGTGATACCTGCACCAGAACGGAAAGCAAAACTAGAAAGCGTACCTACAACTAAACCACCACCGAAACCACTTGCAGATATTTGAATTACGTCATTACCTACAGTAAAATCTTTAATCGTATCAATTCCTTCACTGGAATTATTAAAGCGGAAGAAATCATTACCCACTCCACCTGTTAGGATATCAGATCCTAAACCACCGATGAGAATATTACTGCCACCATTGCCAATGATGGTATTATTGAGGTTGTTACCTGTACCATTGATATTAGCACTTCCGGTTAAGGTCAGGTTTTCTAGGTTGTTGCCTAAAGCCCAAGTAACGGAAGATTGAACTCTATCAGTACCAGCGTTAGCATTTTCGGTGACAACATCATTAATATTATCAACTGTGTAAGTGTCATTACCTAAACTACCAATCATGGTATCTGTACCTGTACCACCGTTAATCACATTATTACCACTATTGCCAGTAATCGTATTATTGAGAGTGTTACCAGTACCGTTAATATTTGCAATTCCAAGTAATATCAGATTTTCTTGATTATTGCCTAATGTCCTGGTGACAGAAGATTGAATAGTATCTATACCAGCATTAAAACCTTCTAAAACTTGATCTCCTGTATTATCGACAGTGTAAATATCATTACCAAGACCACCAATGAGGTTATCTGCACCTGTACCACCGTTGAGAGAGTCGTCACCACTGCCACCATCTAAGTAGTCTTGACCAGCACCAGCTTTAATAAAGTCATTACCAGCACCTCCGTAAAATTCCGTCATGCCTACAAAAGCACTAAAGTCGAATTTTTCCAAGTTTAACAGAGTAGTTCCAGTGATGTTTTGTAGTTGATTTGTGGCATTATTCAGGTTGATGCTAATAAAACTCGTAGCAATTCCGGCTTTGAGAACTAGGGTATCAATTCCTGCACCTGTTTTAATTTGGTCGTTTTGCAGTAATTCTTCAAAATTGGCAGTAACCGTATCATCACCGTTACCAGTATTAATCACATCTGTGTTGAGAGTGGTGGTGACAGTCTGACTAACAGCATTGACAGTTATTGCCACGGTGTCAGTATCAGTTAATGCCCCACCCGCACCAAAATAACCTTGATCATTAGTGACTATTTGCAGACTAGCAGCACCATTAAAGTTGTTGCTAGGAGTGAAAGTCAGTCCATTGAGGGCGGTGTTGATAGCAGATATTGTACCTGTAACATTAAGATTGCCTGTTCCGTTACCAGTGAAGGTGAGTCCGGTAGTAGAAGCGAGGTTGAGGATACCGTTATTAACTGTGAGGGTGACTTTGACCGGGTTGCTACCTGCATCAATATCACTGATGCTGATAGCATTAGCGTTAGCAGCGGAAAAAACCAAGGATGTATTTTGATTGATGGTTTGGCTGCTGGGTACAGTGTTAACTGGACTATCGTTAACCGCATTTACCCTAATAGCAACAGTGTCAGTATCGGTTTTTGCCCCACCAGCACCGGAATAGCCTTGGTCATTGGTGACTATTTGGATGCTGGTATTACCGTTAAAGTTGGCGGTTGGTGTAAATAAAAGTCCATTGAGGGCGGTGTTAATGGCAGATATCGTACCTGTAGCGTTGATGCTGCCTGTACCGTTCCCTGTTACCGTCAGTCCTGTAGTGGAAGCGAGGTTGAGGATACCGTTATTGGTGGTGAGGGTGACTTTGACCGGTTTGCTACCTGCATCCACATCACTGATTCTGATGACGTTAGCGTTAGCAGTGGAGAAGATGCGGGTTGTATCTTCGTTGATGGTTTGGGTTGTGGGTACTTTGTTAACTGGAGGTGCGTTGTCGTTGTCGCGGATATTGACTGTGGCAGTTTTGGCAGTTCCTAAAAAGTAGTTATTGCCATTGCTGAGGGTGAGGGTAACGGCTTCTGTACCTTCGTAGATGGTGTCATCAATGGGGTTAATGGTGACTGTGGCAGTGCTGCTACCTGCGGCAAAGGTAACGTTATTGCTGACGGTGGTATAGTCTGTACCTTTGATGGCTTTGCCTGTGAGGGTGTAGTTGACGGTGATGGCTTGTCCAGGGTTGCCGGTGCGGGTGAGGGTGAATACTCCGGGGTTGGGAGTTGTACCAGTGAGGGTTTCGGCTGCTTGGTTGTCGGTTGCTTGGACGGTGATGGTGGGTGATATCAGGTTGCCGTTGCTGTCGAATACAGCGATGAAGGCATCATCACCACCCTGATTAGTATTGCCTGGTAGAGTACGGCTAGTATAGCCTGTAACATAAATATTACCACTAACATCTACAGTGACATCATTAGCTGCGTCATCATAATTTGTGCCAAACTGTTTTAACCAAACTTGAGTACCATCGGCGTTATATTTGACAACAAAGGCATCACCAGTACCCTGATTGGTATTACCCGGTAGAGTGCCACCTGTTTCACCTACAACATATATATTGCCACTACTGTCGGCACTAATACCATAGGCTAGGTCATAATCACTCGTGCCAAACTGTTTGATCCAGGCTTGAGTACCATCAGCGTTGTATTTAGCAACAAAGGCATCATAATAGCCCTGATTGCTGTACCCTGCCAGACTGCCATTAGTCCAGCCAGTGACATAGATATTAGCATTATTGTCGGTGCTTATATCTCTGGCTTCATCTATACTGTTTGAGCCAAACTGTTTCACCCAGGCTTGTGTACCATCGCTATTGTATTTGGCAATAAAGGTATCACTATTGCCCTGATTGGTATTACCTGGCAAACTCCCAGAGGTATTACCAACGACACAGATGTTGCCACTACGGTCTGTACTGATGCCAGAAGTTTCTTCATAACTACTCGTACCAAACTGCTTGATCCAGGCTTGAGTGCCATCGGTATTGTATTTAGCAATGAAGGCATCATCACCACCTTGATTGGTATTGCTTGGTAAAGTGCCAGACGTTTGACCTACGACATAGATATTGCCGCTGCTGTCTGTACTGATGCTGCTGGCTTCACTATTATTAGAGCCAAACTGCTTGATCCAGGCTTGAGTTCCATTGGTGTTGTATTTGGCGATGTAGGCATTGTCAGCAAGACTGCGAAAAGTGTTGCCAGAGACATAGATATTGCCACTACTATCAGCACTAATACCGTTGGCTTCGTCATAACCAGCAGTACCAAATTGCTTCACCCAGGCTTGAGTACCATCATTGTTGTATTTGACTACAAAGGCATCAAAATCACCCTGGTTGGTGTTACCTGGTAGAGAGCCATAAGTGTAGCCAGTCACATAGACATTGCCACTACTGTCCGCGCTGATGCCTCTGGCATTATCATTATCACTCGTCCCAAACTGGACAAAGGATTTATAACCAAAATAGGATTTATCATCATTGACTATTGTGCCTATACCTTGGGTTTTGTTGAATATTGCCTGTCCAGAAAGCAGATTCAGGTTGACTTTGAAGGTTTCATTTGCCTCAACTTGTGCATCCCCTCTGATGGTGATGGCAAAGGTTTTAAAGGTTTCTCCCGGTGCAAAGTTTAATGTGCCTGTAACGGCTGTGTAGTCGTTGTTGGCAGTTGTAGCAGTGCCGTCTTGGGTAGTATATCTAATGCTAATGGTTTCGGTAGTTGCTTGGTTTAGGGTGACGGAGAAAACTAGTTGTTTTGTACCGCTGTTACCTTCGATGATGCTGACATCAAATATATCAATGATGGGTTTGATGGTTGCCATAGGTTTAGATTTTTACATATCAATATATATTCATACTCAATTATACTGGATGTATTGAATACGGTATTTTTACTGAATTACTTAAAATATGTATGTTCGTTTTTAAATATTCACAATTCTGATGCAGAGACTTTATGATTGTCTGAATCAGGATGTCCAGGATTTAAGGATTTACAGGATGAGATACTTAGTAAATTAAGTCGTAAATCGTAAATCGTAAATCGTAAATCGTAATTTTAACAATTATCTCACATAAATCATATAAAAACATCATATATAGGACTTACGCACTTTACAAAATAATCATGGGATGCTTTTACCGAAATAGGTCGTTTCAGTTTTTGATTAATGATTATGTTAATGGTAAATATACCCGTTCTGTAGGGGTTTAGCAGTGCTAAACCCTTACGAAAAATGTGGTTTTTACCACCATATATATTTGGTGTATTCGGTCAATGTGTAACTCCTAATATAATAACATTTCTAAAATATCACAAATTTAAAAACTCCTCCCCCAACAATCATCAAACAACATCCTGAAAATCCTGATTCAGATAAATTAACATCTTTTTAACTGTGTTAATAACACTACAATTTCATCCATTGCTTTCCTAATAACACTTGCAGGTTGTTCAGATTGATTGACGATAATACTAAAAACTAAAGGTTCATAATTAGGAACGTTGACATATCCAGATAGAGCAACTACACCCATCATTGTACCTGTTTTGGCTTGCACAATTCCCTGTGCAGATGTATTCAGAAACCGATTTTTTAAACTACCACTAACACCAGCAACAGGTAAGGAAGCACGAAATACTTCTGCTTGGTCAGATTTAGCCATGATTTGCAAAAGTTGCACTACAGCTTCTGGACTAATTAGATTTTTCCGAGACAAACCAGAACCATCTACAATCATATAGCTATTGGCTTCAATTCCCAATTCAGTTAAAGTTGATTTAACCACTTCTAACCCAGTATCAAAACTAGTTTGATTTTTTGCTAATGCTTGTTGATTACCTAAAGTTTTCAGTAAAGCTTCAGAATACAAATTATTACTATTGACGTTTGTTTCTGTTAATAATTCCGATAATACTGGAGACTCAACAGCGGCTATTTCTTGTTCATTTTTGCCTCCATTGATATGCGATGTCTGCTTAACTTTAATTCCCTCTTTTGCTAAACTCAATTGGAAATGTCGTAAGAAATTTTTAACAGGATCAAAAACAGCTATGGCTGTGATATCTGGTTTTGCATTCACAGCTAAATGTCCTTTAATGCTTAATATCTGTCCTTTTAAATCACGGTTAACTTCTATAAAACCTGGTTCGTTTTCTTGGGTAGTCACAGAATCATTCTTGATTTCCCAACTATATGCTTCTAGGGGATTAGCCCATTTAATTTTTAATGGTTGTCCAATTTTTTGAGGTAAAAAAGTTAAAACAGAAGCATTTTCATTGACAATTAAACTATTCACAGGTGCAGCATAATAAAATTGTACATCTTCCCATTGCCAACTAGGATGAACAACTTCACCTTGAAAATAACTATCATCAGCAATTAACTGATCAATTTCCCGAATTCCTTGTTGATATAGTTGTTTTGCTAATATTGTTAATTGAGCATCTTTTAAGCTCGGATCTCCTCTACCAACAACACGTAAAATACCATTAATGTCTTGATAAACAGAAGTACGAATACGAAAATTTGCCCCTAATTTTTGTAATGCTGCTGCTGTTGTGAGAAGTTTAGTATTAGAAGCAGGAATAAAATATTTTTCCCCATCTCGATTGTAAAGAGTTTTTTGAGACGATATGGGTTTTACTAAAATTCCCCAACGCATTCTTTTAAATAAAGGACGATTAATTACAGAATTAATAGATGATTCTATTTGAGCAGGACAAGTATATTTTGCAGTAGTTTTTACTTCTGGGGTTTGTGCTTGAGCGATTTGTTGATTAACAGCAATTTGAATGCTTACAAATAGCGAAATCAAGCTCATAGAAATTCTTTGGGAAATCATTTTATTTCTGCTAAACCTCATCATAATTTTGTAATTTTGCGTAGCTTTCGCTTTAGCGATATGTTAATTTGGATAATTTATTTCTTGGAAGTACCCTAGACAAAAAGCCCATGATATCCTATTATGTGCGACTCATGAGCTAAATAAACTTATTTATCTGGAGTTGATCCCCAATTTCTTTGATAAGTTGGGGATCTGGGTATTAAGTTTTTTTAAATCGAAGTTTCTGATCAGAACATAAACAAATAATTATTCCTCTTCCTCCTCTTCGTATTCCTCGAAAACTTCGTCTATCAGTTCTTCTGCTCGATCATCGGAAATTTTTAATACTTCCTGAAGATCAAAGAGATAATCTTCTTCTGATTCTGGTATCTCTTCTTCCATCCCCACTATCAAGATAGCTGTGATGTAAGCAGCTTCACGATTGCTCTTTTTTGTTAAAGATGCGATCGCACTAGGAATTAAATTCTCTACTTTTTGTTCCCCTATTAAGGCGTTAACTTTGGCTGTTAACTTGTCAAAGTCTTCCTCAGAGAAATTTTCAAACAAATCAATACCTTCTAGCATTTCTGGTAAGGGGTATTCTTCAGGGGAAATAATCCCTTCATCTTCACTAGAAGCTGAAAAAAGCCCAATGATAGCGATCGCTACCTCTGCTTCTAGCTTAACTGGAGTGCTGCTGCTGCTTTTAACCAACTCAGATTTAGACATGATTATCCTTTTGATTGAGCTAACTTCTTAGATTCCCAAATCATTGCAGAAAATCACAGAGGCTGTTACTTTTTTTCATACATTTATAAGACAGTAATATTTTTAACATAGATATCCAAGGGTTTTATTGCAGTACCTAAGTTTTTTGATAATCACATTAACACAAAAAATAGTTCTCTCGGCAGTATATTATAGAGACGTTCCTAGAAACGTCTCTATACAGGTAGGAGTTTCTGTGACAAGATAATCCTCAAAACCTAGACAACCAAGCTAAAATCACTACTAGCGAGAGTTATACCAACATTACCTAAACGCGCAAACTCAAACACTGCTGCTGCACCCAAAACGTTACCATTTTGGTTATAGAATAGACTACCAGTGCTTTGGCTAAAGACAACATGGGCATTACTAGCGTCTACAAATTCATCATCAGCAACAACTGCAAAGTCAGTTAAAGCCTGTCCGACAGCATTGGTAAGGCATTGAAAGTGGTTTTACTTAATACAATCTGGTCTATTCCCGCTTCAAACTCGCTAATGTAATCAACGCCTAAGCTGGTACTAAAGGCACTATCACTTTGAAACAGATATTTATCATTACCCGTTCCACCATTGAGAATATCATTACCTGCTCCCCCCCAGAGTCTATCATTACCAGTTCCACCAATCAGATTATCATCACCAATTTCACCAATCAAATTATCATCACCAGTTCCACCGTTGAGAATATCATTACCAGTTCCACCGTTGAGAATATCATTACCTGCTAACCCTTGCAGTTGATCATTTCCATTTCCACCATTTAAGGTATTATTCAGTGAATTACCCGTGAAACGGTCATTTCCTGTGCCACCTATAGCATTTTCGATGACGTTGTTAGCAGAAAGGACGAGTTTGAGATTGCTATTGACAGTTTGTGATGTGATGACACCCAAATTTACCTTCACAGCAGCAGTAGTACCACTGAAATCAATAGTATCTATTCTTCCGGGTGTTGTTTCTATAATAGTGTCAATTCCTAAAGCAGTATTGGCAACAAAAGCATAAGTATCATTACCATTGAAACCGAAGAGGATGTCATCACCATTCAATCCTGAGAGTATGTTATTAGCGTTGTTACCTTTGAGGATATTATTACCTGTATTACCAGTACCGTTGATTGCTGCTGTTCCAGTTAAGGTAAGGTTTTCAACGTAAGTTGGCAGAAGCTCCATTACCTACCTCCTCAGAATTGTTAAATGAGACTAACCCAATGGTTTTTGTAGCGGCATCATAAATAAATACATCGCTAGTCCCATTGGTATCAACGCTAAAGACGTTACTTGCACTGGATGTAACTGTGACTAACTGACCATCGGCAGAAATGCGAGGGTTGTCTGTGACTCCATTACCTTGGATGCTAGAGAAAATAATTTGTCCTAGTTGTCTATCATACAGAAATACGTCCCTAACGCCATTAGTATCACCAGTAACTAAGTTGCTCGCATCAGAGCTAAAAACCACATAGCGACCATCAGCAGAGATGCTCGCTAAATTGCTTGATCCATTAGCTTGAGTACCCCCGATGCCATTGGAAATACGGGTGGTAGTATCTGTTAGCAAATCTCGTAAAAAGATATCTGCAAATCCATTAGTGTCTCCAGCTACCAAATTTGTCGCATCAGACCGAAAAACAACGTAGCGTCCATCTGGACTCATGTAGGCTCCATTTGAGACTCCATTTGCTTGAGTGCCATCGGAGGCAACCGAAACTCGAATGGTTGTTCCAACTTGCCGATCACGAACAAATACATCGCGGACATTATTCGTGTCACCACTTACTAAATTAGTGGCATCTGAAACAAAGGAAACATAACGTCCATTATCAGATAAATAACCAATTGATGATAAGCCATTACTTTGACTACCATCATTAGCTACGGTGACAAGGCTAGTCGTACCTACTTGTGTGTCTCGAATAAATCCATCTTGAACGTTATTTGTATCGCCACTAACTAAGTTACTGGCAAGGGATTGGAAGAGAACAAAGCGACCATCTGAGGAAATGGATGATGTTTCGATAGTTGATACATTGTTAGCTTGAGTGCCATTCGTGGCAACGGAAACGCGCTTGGTGATTCCTAATTGGCGATCATAGATAAAAACATCGGAAACATTGTTGGTATCGCTACTGACTAAGTTGGTTGCATTAGATTGAAATGTTACATAACGTCCGTTGGCGGAGATACCTGGAAGAATAGAATCTCCGTTAGTTTGTGATCCGTTAATTCCTACGGAAACTTTGGTAACGAAGGTGTTATCTGTAAAGTTGAAGGTAAAGCTATCGTTAGTTGCAAGGTTGTTAGTATTGGTGTAGGTGACGAGTCCTTGGAGGACATCTAATTGAGTGAAGGTGCTACCAACTGTCAATGAAGTTCCATTTAGTTTTAAGCTTCCTCCGGTTGGGATGCCAGTCAGGGTATATACCAGTTGATCGGGAAAACTATCGGCATCTGTGGCCTGTAAGATGGCGCTGGTAATTGTTACCGTGCTACTGCTATCAAGAATCTCAATTTGTGGAAGTTGACTAAAATCACCTGCTTGCCATTGAGAACGAAGCGTTACAGCCACAGTGCGATCATACTGCGTACCAAAAGCCGTATCGAAGAGATTCCAGGAACTGTCTAAACCAGAAAAGGCGCTCAGTTGGTTATAACTCAGTGTCAATGCAGGGTTGAGTAAGAGATTCATATAATCAGGAATAGATGATTTTTATACATATTAGACCCAATTAATACTTGTATCTATTGCCGTAATTTAACGTAATATATTGTAGCAATACTAAAACTGTACATAACAAATTAAATAAGAATCTTATATATAATTATTGAGTAAGGGTTTAGCATTGCTAAACCCCTATAGCATCTAACTACAACTTAGTTCCGCACTCAGCGCAGAAATTATGGTTAGGTGGATTTTTTGTACCACAGTGACTGCAAGAAACTGGTTCAACCGTAGCTGTAGGTGCTGGCTTAGGTAAACCAAACATCTGTGCATTACTCTTACCAGGAGCTACCATTGGATAGCAGTTTTCATCTCTGGTAACATGAACATTGACAATCACCGGTCCATTGTGTGCCAGCATTTCGGCGATTTTGTCTGCCAACTCTTCCCGCTTGCTAATCACCATCCCCTTGATACCATAAGCCTGTGCTAAAAGCTCAATATCAGGCATCCCGACTTCCATATTTGAGCAGGAATAACGTTCACCATAGAAGGCTTCTTGCCATTGTCGCACCATGCCCTGCCAACCGTTGTTTAAAATTACGGTCTTGACATTTATACCATATTGTGCTAATGTTCCCAATTCCTGCAAGCACATTTGGAAACTAGCATCACCACTGATACAGATTACTTCTTCATCGGGGAAGGCAACTTTAACACCCATGGCCGCAGGAACACCAAAACCCATTGTGCCTAAACCTGCGCTAGAAATCCAGCGTCTGGGTCCATTTTTGAGGAATTGGGCAGCCCACATTTGATGCTGACCAACATCAGTGGTATAAAAAGCGTTGGGTGCTTGACTACCAACTTCCACAATTACTTCTTGGGGAGAAATGCTATCAGCATGATGAGGCACAACCAAGGGATAATCTTTTTTCCAACGGTTAATTAAGTTTAACCATTCTTGGTTTTGATCAGGTGTAGTTTTTCTGTTTGCGTCTTGACATCGCCGCAGTAAATCAGTTAAAACACTCTTGACATCGCCGACAATAGGAACTTCAGGAACACGGTTTTTACCAACTTCAGCCGGATCAATGTCAATATGAATGACTTTAGCATGGGAAGCGAATTCATCTAATTTACCTGTCACCCGGTCATCAAATCTTGCACCGACGCAAATGAGCAAATCACAATCTGTTACAGCAAAGTTAGCGTAAGCCGTGCCGTGCATTCCTAACATTCCCAAAGAGAGGGGATGATGTTCATCAAATGCACCGATACCCATCAAAGTAGTAGTGACGGGAATATTAAATAATTCTGCCAGATGTTTAACTTCTGTATGGGCATTAGCTGCGATCGCACCCCCACCCACATACAATAATGGACGGCGACTTTCTCTAATTAACTGTATAGCTGCGTTAATTTGACGGGGATTACCTTTAACTGTGGGACGATAACCAGGTAACTTCACAGAACCTGGTGCTACAGGTACATAATCAAATTGTTCCAAAGCCACATCTTTAGGAACATCTATCAAAACAGGTCCAGGTCTGCCCGTGCTGGCAATGTGGAAAGCTTCCGCCACAATTCGCGCCATATCTTTAGGGTCGCGAACTACATAAGAATGCTTGACAATGGGTAAAGTGATACCGTAGATATCCGTTTCTTGAAAAGCATCCGTACCAATTGAAGCCCGTGGCACTTGTCCTGTAACCACAATCATGGGAATTGAATCCATGTAAGCAGTAGCAATACCCGTAACTAAGTTAGTCGCTCCCGGTCCAGAAGTACCAAAACATACTCCTACTTTACCAGTTGCACGGGCATAACCATCAGCCGCATGGGAAGCACCTTGTTCATGTCTCACAAGAATATGCTTAATACTGCCATTTTCTTCGACTTTATACAGGTCATCATAAATCGGTAAAATTGCTCCACCGGGATAACCAAAAATATACTCAACACCATGACGAAGTAGACTATCTAACAAAGCAAAACCGCCAGAAGCTCTTGTAGGAGTAACAACTGACGAGCTAGAGAGAGGAGACTGCTTGTGATTTACGGATTCTGGGATACTGATTTGAGAAGGTGAGCGCACGGTTAACCTCAAAATATAGTTAAAATTAAGGATTAGATTCTGTATTTAGAATTTCAGTTTAACATTTTTACTAATTGTGGAAACAGCATTTTAACTGCCTTTACAGCCATTTGTATTCTCACAATTTTCAATCCTACCTTCTTCACCCTAACTATCACACATCAACAACAGACGCATAAAAAAATATCACTGTACAGATTTTCCAGTGATAGGTAGATGTAGATTATTTTTAATAGATAGCTGTCACATCAAAATAGAAACCGTGACATCACTATTATATTTAACCGAACCTACCGCTGATGTAAGCTTTTGTATCTTCTTGTTGTGGATTGTTGAAAATTAATTCTGTCGAGGCGTATTCTACTAAATAACCTGTACGTCCACCTTTATCGGAGGTTTTGACGTTAAAGAAAGCTGTTTTATCAGAAACCCGTGCAGCTTGCTGCATATTGTGGGTAACGATAACGATAGTGTATTTTTGTTTAAGTTCGTGAATTAGTTCTTCAACGCGCAAAGTGGAAATAGGATCAAGAGCAGAACAGGGTTCATCCATGAGGATAACTTCTGGTTGAACTGCGATCGCTCTAGCAATACATAATCTTTGTTGTTGTCCACCAGATAGGGATAAACCACTTTGGTTAAGTTTATCTTTAACCTCATCCCACAAAGCCGCTTGTCGCAAACTCTGTTCTACTAATTCGTCAAAATTGCCTCTATAGCCGTTGATTTTTGCACCAAAAGCAATATTTTCTTTAATTGATTTAGGAAAAGGATTTGGTCTTTGAAACACCATCCCAATCCGACGACGTACTTCTACAGGATCGATGTCAGGTGCATACAAATTTTTATCGTAAAAATAGACCTTACCTTCTGCACGAAAAGAATCAATCAAGTCGTTTAGACGATTATAACAACGTAGTAATGTACTCTTACCGCAACCAGAAGGTCCAATAAAAGCCGTAACTTGGTTTTTGGGGATATCTAGCCAAATATTTTGTACAGCTAAGAAATTGCCGTAGAAAATGTTGAGGTTTTCTGTACGTAAAACTAATTCCGTATCATTGATTGTACTAGTATTAGTAGCCATAGTTTAGAGTTAAGTTGTAAAGATGATTTGGGCATCTTAATGATGATGTTTTGTTAAGCCTTTTGCCTAGTTGCCCAGCGAGCGATGATACTTGTAATCAGAACCATCAACACCAAAATCAAAGAAGCAGCCCAAGCTAATGACTGCCAATTTTGGAATGGTGAAATGGCAAAGTTATAAACTAAGACAGCCAGAGAAGCCGTGGGTTTGAGTAAGCCACTAGGCCAAAAAGAGGAAAAGAGCGCAGTAAACAATAATGGTGCAGTTTCTCCTGATGCTCTAGCGATCGCTAAAGTAGATCCTGTAACAATTGCAGGTAAAGCAGCTGGTAAAACTACTTGAGTGACTGTTTGAAAATTAGTTGCTCCTAACCCTAAAGATGCTTGTCGTAAATCTTGAGGTACTAACTGTAAAGCTTCATCTGTGGTGCGGACAATAATTGGTAGCATTAAAATTGCCAATGCAAACCCACCACCCAAAGCCGAGTAAGAGCCTAAGTTGAGCTTAGTTAAAGTTAAAACTACAATTCCATAAGCAAATACACCAGCAATAATTGATGGTACTCCACTCAGGACGTTAGTAGCAAAGCGTACCCCTCTCGCAATCTTAGGAGTGCTAAATTCTGTTAAATAAATAGCCGCTAATACCCCCGTAGGAATACTGAAAAGAGCGCCAATACCAACCATCAGTAATGTTCCCAAAATGGCATTACCGAAACCTCCTCCTTTTCTGAAAGGTGCTGGTGGTAGTTGGGTAAATACATCGAGATTGAGACTGCTAAAGCCTTTAAACAGTACATAGGACAGTACAGCTAGTAAGGGAACTAGCGCCAATACTCCACAGCCAAAAGCTACTACGGTCATCACCGTATTAAATAAGGTGCGGGGAGACGTAGAGGAACGAGTCAGGCTGCTTGTGGGAAAAAGAGAAGTCATAATTCAACCTAATATATAGCAGTCAGCAGTTAGTGATAACACTTGTATAATCAGGATTTTATAATTTAAACTTGTCATTATTATCCTGATAACGGCTGTGACTAAAGTCGCTTCACCCGGAGAACTATATATTCTGCCAGAATATTGACTACCAAAGTCAAGATAAACAACACTAAAGCTGCATACATTAAAGCTGCTACTTGTAAACCACCAGCTTCAGAAAATTGATTTGCTAGTAGGGAAGAAATGGTATTAGATGGAGCTAACAAAGAAATATTGATATTGTTAGAATTACCAATTAACATCGTTACAGCCATTGTTTCACCCATAGCTCGGCCGAGTGCTAACATAACTGCACTGACAAGACCAGAAAAAGCAGCAGGAATGAGAACTTGAAAAATTGTTTCCCACCGAGTTGCTCCCAGTCCGATAGCAGCTTGACGTAAGCTGGGAGGGAGAGAAATTAAAGCATCACGGGATATAGCAGTAATGATAGGTAAAGTCATAATTGCTAATATCACTCCTGCGGGTAACATCCCTGGACCTGTAGGTGGGGAACTAAAAAATGGTATCCAGCCTAAATGAGTATGTAGCCATTTACCCAAATCATTTAAAATTGGGACTAAAACAAAAATTCCCCAGACTCCGTAGATCACACTAGGAATAGCCGCTAGTAGTTCTACTAAAAATACTATTACCAAACGCACCTGAGATGGCAGAAAATTCTCACTTAATAAAATGGCCGTACCAATACCGATGGGTATAGCTATTAACAGTCCAATAAAAGAACTCATCAGAGTTCCATAAATTGCTGGTAAAACGCCATAAGTGTCATTGACTGGGTTCCAACTGCTTTTAAATAAAAAGCCCAAACCGAACTCTTGGATAGCAGGCCAAGCACCAATAGCTACTTGTATGGAAATCCAGATGAGTATACCAGCGATCGCCAATGCAAAAAAGCGTGTCAACCAAATAAAGCCCCGATCTAGAGATTTGTCAAGTTCAGAGCGTTGTTTAATTGCTGATGATAGATTTTGAGAATTTGTAGTCATGAATACTGACTGTAAAAATAAAATCAGAAAAAATGTGAAGGGGAACCAGATTTACTCAAACTCAAACTATTGTTTCGTTGCTTTTCAATCTCACATAAGGACTCATCAGGGTTCCCAGCTGATTTGTGAATTCAATGGTTAGATATCTTGAGACTCGATCAAAGAGTGAAACTACTTACTCGCACTAGTAGCACCACCAACAGCAATTTTATAATCAGGACTGATCTGATCAGCAGCAGCAGCCACCTTCGTCACGACATTTGCTGGTAAAGGAACGTAACCTAATTCACCAGCCAGTTTTTGTCCATCAGTCAAAGCATACTCGATTGTTGCTTCCATTGCCTTTGCTTTAGCCGCATCAGGATACTTTTTATAAGCCAGAATCCAAGTATAAGTGACAATGGGGTAAGAATCTGCACCTTCTGGATCAGAAATAAAGGCACGGAGATTTTCTGGGAGGGTTACAGCTTCTAGAGTTTTAGATGCTGATTCTTCATTAGCTGTAACAATTTTGCCACTCTTGTTTTCCAAAGCAGCAAACTTCAGATTACTTTGTTTAGCGTAGCCGTATTCTATGTAACCAATTGATCCCTGAGTTTGTTGGATTTGGGCAGTAACACCTTCATTACCCTTACCACCAACACCTACTGGCCATTTTACACTTTTACCTTCACCAACTTTAGTTTTCCACTCTGGACTGATGGCGCTGAGATGTTTTGTAAACACACCTGTAGTACCACTACCATCAGCACGATAGATTACAGCTATTGGCAGCTTGGGTAACTTGGCTTCAGGATTGGCTTTAGCAATTGCCGGATCATCCCAAGACTTGATTTTACCCAGTAGGATATCAGTATATACTGCTCGTGGTAGTTTGAGTTCAGGAACATCTGGTAGGTTATAAGCTAAAACAATGCTACCAGCACTCACAGGCAATAAGATCACGCCTTTATCCTGGGGTACTTTGGCGATTTCCTCATCTTTCATTGCCACGTCACTAGCACCAAAGTCTACAGTACCTTGGATAAATTGCTCAACACCCGCACCGCTACCAACTGACTGATAGTTAACTTGCAAACTTGGATATTTTTTGTTCAACTCAGCAAACCAAGTTTGGTAAAGTGGCGCGGGGAAAGATGCACCAGCACCAGTCAATGTAATATTTCCACCTAAGTCCAACTTAGTAGGACTGGAGGCAGTAGTATTTTGGGTATTTCCTCCATTGTCAGTAGCAGTGTTATCTGGGCTTGATTCTCCCCCGCAAGCTACTAAACCCAGTGCCAGTGCTAATACGGTGATTGAGTTTCTCAGGCGATTATTTTTGACGGAAAATTGACGTAATAGCATTGCTGTCCAAATTTTGTAAATTGCCACATAAGCGCCTCTAACATACCGTTAAATATTTAATTTTAGGTAAACAAAAGGTTAACAAATTCAAAATTTATTCTAGGGATTCGCTGTTTGATTATGCTAAAAATTATACTCACATAATATGATAGTTCGCCAAAATTACGGTTATATTACTGAATCAAGAAAGATGAATGTGACTAAAGTCACACAAGCCACTTATATCTCAGGGCTAAAGCCGCTGAGTTTTACGCTTACCGGCTGTTCCTATAAGTAAACCTTATAGTCAAACCCAAAATATTCTGACTGCCATTGAGATTATGCGCCTATACTGGTTGCTGTTAGTGTTACCTTGGGAATTTCCCCCTGTTGCCTGATAAATGTTTGCTGCTTCCAATCAATTATTATGGTCCATGATTGGCTTACTCCTAACAATGGGTGGCACGTTCCTAGAAGCCTACGGCACTACCTTACCTTGGAGTTGGAGTCAGCAAGGAATTAAAACCCTTTCTTTAGGCGTTAGCTATCAAATTGGTGCGGTGCTATTAGTAGGTTGTTTAGGAGGTAAAAATGCTGGTGCGCTTTCGCAGATTGCGTATTTAGTCATGGGATTAACCTTATTGCCTGTATTTGCCGAAGGAGGCGGTATCGGTTATGTTAAACTATCCCAGTTTGGTTATCTGCTTGGCTTTATTCCCGGAGCTTGGATTTGCGGTTATTTTGCCTTTAAAGTCAGACCTCGTTTAGAAACCCTAGCATTTAGCTGTTTTTGCGGTTTGTTAACTGTTCACATCTGCGGTATTGCGTATTTAGTGATCAGTTATCTTTTCCCCTGGAGAGTTGCAGACAATCTACCTTTAATGCAAGCAATACTTAAATATTCTTGGTTATCACTACCAGGACAATTAGTTGTGGTTTGTGCCGTCACCATCATAGCTTATGTGCTAAGACATATCATGTTCTATTAGTCAATCGTCAATTATTAGTTGTCTAATGACTAATAACTAATAACTCATAACTAATGACCAATGACTAATGACCAATGACTAATAAATAATTTACCATGCGTTTAAAAAATCGCCTTTTTTGGATTGTTGCTTTCACTGCGTTTTTTACAGACCAACTGACAAAATACTGGGTAGTTAAAACCTTTGCTTTAGGACAAACACTACCACTACTACCCGGAATATTTCACTTTACCTATGTCACTAACACAGGTGCAGCTTTTAGTCTTTTCAGTGGAAAGGTTGAATGGTTGCGCTGGCTATCTTTGGGGGTAAGTTTAATATTGATATCTATAGCATCCTGGGGACCAATTTTAATCTTTTGGGAGCAGTTAGGTTATGGTTTTATTTTAGGCGGTGCAATAGGTAATGGTATTGATAGATTTGCATTAGGCTACGTCGTTGATTTTATCGATTTTCGCCTCATTAACTTTGCGGTATTTAATCTGGCTGATTCTTTTATTAGTATTGGTATTATTTGCTTGTTAATTGCATCTTTTCAAAAAACACCTACGTCTAGTCACAGATCACGCTAATAAGATACTGTTACTAAAAATGATTTAAATCTCTATCGCCAATACCAGCGGTTTCTTGATATTCAGAAATCCGCTGATTTAGTAATAGAGATTTTTTTGATACAAAGTTTTGGAAAATTCCCTGGTTGAACAAATCAACGTAGCGAGAGTTGTTCCTTAAGGAATGCTCAGTTTTTAATTTATAGCAAACATCACAGCAGTGAAAACAATCTTAAATTCTGGAATCTTTGTTAGACAAGACTTTTAAAAGCTGATTGTTGACTGCTATAAATAATTCCGGTTTACATACCAGATGGGGGAGTTGCTGGCAAAATATTGACAGGAACTTGTTCGCTGCTGTTACCTGAATTACCAGATTCCTGTAAAGAGGAACTTTCTGGAACTGGAGTTAATTGAGTAGAATTCTCAGGTGATACTGTAGTTGGTACCAAGGGTGCTGGAGTTAATTGAGTAGAATTCTCAGGTGATACTGTAGTTGGCGTTATTGGTACTGTGGTAGTATCTAGATTAGTATCGCTTTCAACAGGACTGCTTTCTGGTGCTTGAGCAGGACTTAGAAAATTATTATGCAGTGGTATACCATTTGGACAACGGGAATTAAGTGGGAAATGTTTGCAGAGAATTTTCATTCCTTCTGGGGACATTTTGATTTCCGCTGCCGAACCCATAGATGAGTCACTCGATTCTGTCAATAAAGATTTACTTGATTCAGCCATAGCAACATTGCTGGTAAGCATTAAAGTCATGGCTGTACCAATCAGGGTCAGAGATTTTCCCTTCATTCTGAAATTAACCTCAAGGTCAACGGAACAATTCGCTAATTAAATCAAACTATTGATTAGACAAAATCTTCCTCAAGGAAGATGTAATTTTCATGTATTAATGATAGTTGAATTTAAAGATGGTAGCATTTAAATCTTTTGTTTATTGTAGAGTAGTTTTTAGGAATACAAGACTAGATATAGTGGTTGAATCTGTACAGATATTGATATTGAGATAAAATGAGCATTTGATTTAAATAACAATCATTTTCCCATAGAGAAACTAGTGCAAAAAATCACAGATTAATTTCACTTTATTTGTATCTCAAAGTATAATAAGTAACTCAAATAATTCAGTACAAAGAATTTATTTTGAGCTTGCGAGTAAAATGGTGTAAGACTAGCATTAAAATTGCGATCCGTGCGATTCTGTCTTCACCAACAGCCGTGATGTGATATAGCCGATGAGTTCCCCGCAACCGCCGCAAAAGCCACAAACCTTACTTGGTCAACTGACGCAAGCAGTAAACACCATTCAAGCCAGGGTAGATTTTTCCAAACTGGCGCTCAAGCCTAATGCCAAAGTACCAGAACTCTGGGTGCAGGATGCGGGGGCGGATAAAGCGGAAATATATCCCCTATTGGGCGATCGCTACATATTAGGGCGGAGTTCCAAATCTAGCGATATCGTCGTCCGCAACCCAGTAGTTAGCCAAATACATTTGTCCCTATCACGGGATTCCAGCCAAAGAACTCCCACCTTCACCATCAAAGATGAAAATTCTACCAATGGCATTTATATTGGCAAACGACGAGTTACATCTTTAGAACTGCGTCATGGTGACGTTTTCACCTTGGGTCCACCAGAACTTGCTGCCTCAGTACGGCTGCAATACATCGATCCGCCAGCCTGGTATATTAAAGCAGCAACATGGGGATTTTATGGTGTTGGTGGTGTCAGCACCTTATTTGCCCTAGCCATTGGTCTAGAATGGACAAAATTTTCTGTCAGCCCCCTACCTACAGCCACCAGCGCCCCTATAGTCGTTTATGCCCGTGATGGTTCTACACCACTAAGAGAACCCCGGAATATTGCTCACGTAGACTTAAAACAGTTATCTGACTTTGGTCCTTACTTACCAGCTGCGGTAGTCGCTTCTGAAGATAGTCGCTATTACTGGCACTTTGGAGTTGATCCATTAGGTATTTTGCGAGCCGTATTAATCAACAGCCGCACAGGTGGCGTACAACAAGGAGCGAGTACAGTTACTCAGCAAACTGCCCGCAGTTTATTCCGTGATTATGTAGGTAGACAAGATTCCTTGGGGCGGAAAGTGCGTGAAGCAGTTGTTTCACTGAAATTAGAAACCTTTTACAGTAAAGATGATATCTTACTCACTTACCTAAATCGAGTGTTTTTAGGTGGGGATACTTCCGGCTTTGAAGATGCCGCTAAATATTACTTTGAAAAATCAGCCAAAGAATTAACTCTCTCAGAAGCAGCAACCCTAGTAGCAATTTTACCAGCACCTAATGGCTTCAATTTTTGTGGAGATAGTCCAAGAAAATTGGATACAGCAGATTACCGCAATCGTGTAATTAGGCGGATGCTGGACATGGGCAAAATTAGCGTCGAAGATGCCAACCGCGCCAGACGTTCCCCTGTCCAAGTTAGTCCCAAAGTTTGCGAAAGACAAGCTCAAACAGTTGCCCCCTACTTTTATAATTACGTTTTTCAGGAACTGGAATCAATATTGGGGGAAGGAGCAGCAAGAGAAGGCAACTACATCATTGAAACCCAGTTAGATCAAGCAATTCAAGCCCAAGCAGAATCAGCCCTGCGAAATTCACTAAGTAACGCTGGTTCAACCTTACGGTTTTCTCAAGGCGCAATAGTGACATTAGACTCCAAAACTGGCAGCATCTTGGCAATGGTGGGGGGAAACGATTACAAAAAAAGCCAATTCAATCGGGCTGTACAAGCGCAAAGACAACCAGGTTCTACCTTCAAGATTTTTGCTTACGCTGCTGCTTTAGAACAAGGAATACCAACATCAAGAACCTATTCCTGCGCTGCATTCCCTTGGGGGGGATTTACTTACAAACCCTGTCGCTCTGGTGCGGGTAGTTTAGATGTAGCCACAAGCTTGGCACTCTCAGAAAACCCCATTGCTTTAAGAATTGCCAGAGAAGTAGGATTAAATAAAGTTGTGGAAATGGCGCAGCGTTTAGGAGTTAAATCTTCTTTGGAAGGTGTTCCTGGTTTAGTTCTTGGTCAAAGTGTAGTCAATGTTTTAGAAATGACTGGTGCTTTTGGCGCTATTAACAATCGTGGTATATGGAATCGTCCCCATGCTATTAGCAGAATTTTAGACAGTAGTGATTGTGAGGATCGCAATGATTTAAAGACCTGTCGTGTCGTCTATTCCTACGACCAGGATCGAGATAGTAATAAGCGAGTGCTAAAAACAAGTATCGCCAATACAATGACTAATATGATGCAGAGGGTAATTTCCAGTGGTACTGGTCGTAGTGCATCCATTGGACTGGGAGAAGAAGCAGGTAAAACTGGAACAACTGATAAAAATGTTGACTTGTGGTTTATTGGTTTTATTCCCAGTCGGCAACTTGTAACAGGCATTTGGCTAGGAAATGACAATAATTCCCCCACCTCTGGTAGCAGTGGTCAAGCTGCTCAGTTATGGGGAAACTATATGAAGAGAATTACTAAGTAAATTGGTAATTGGTAATTGGTAATTGGTAATTGGGTTATTCATCCTTCCAGTCACCAGTCACCAGTCACCAGTCACCAGTCACCAGTCCCCAGTCCCCAGTCACCAGTCACCAGTCACCAGTCCCCAGTCCCCAGTCCCCAGTCCCCAGTTACCTATATCCCTCCCAGGGGCTGACTTCCAATGTACCGTTAGCTTTAAAAATTACTTGAAAGTGGGCAAGAGGTTCTTTGTTATTAGGGGCAGCTGCATTAGAACCGTACTCAGATTGGAACATCTGTGGTAAAGGTGTTTCTCGAAAAAAGTCAAAAGCGACTTGGTTGAGTGGCTCATAGTCAGCAATAACACCAATTTTGTTTACCGCTACCCGATATTTTAATTCTCTGCTAAAGGTAGGTGTAACGCTCCAATTTTGGCGAATTGTATTATAAAGCTTTTGGTTTAAGTCTTTGACTGTACTGGAATCAGTAATTTTGGCACCAGTTACCTCTGGTGTTTTGGCATATCCACGCCAAGGACTAACTTCCAAGACAGCTTGTCTAGTAAAGACTACGCGGAATTGAGCGATGGGTTCGTTGGTAATACTACGGTTAGTAGGGTTGTATAGTAGTTTTGGTAGAGGAGTTTTTTCTATGCCGTCATTCGCATTTTTGTTGACGGCTTTATAACCAATGATACTACCATCAGCGGCCACACCCAAGCGATAGACTAAATCCTCTGTAATTTCCTCGCGATTATTCCAAACAGGGTGAATTTGATTATATACTTGCCGATTCAATGCACGTAGTTGAGAAGGATCAGTAATTTCTGGGACTGTATTTAGCAGTGCTTCTAAATCTTTGATAATCGGTGTGGCTGTGGCTGTAGGTGATGTTGTTGGTGTGGGTGAGTCTGTAGGAGAAGTTGTTGGTGTCGGTGAAACTGTGGGTGTTGTAGTCTCAGTTTGTGACTCTAACTGAGGTTCGGGTGGACGTAACTGGGGAGGTGGAATCAAACTAAAAGCCACCGCTGCTACTGCCAAACTTGATACTCCCACACTTACTGGTACTGCTTGTTTCAATAAAACTTGACTAGCACCACCATAGCGCCTAGTAACAGGTTGTAGTTCTAGTGTTAACTCTGGTAAGGTTTGGGTATCAGCAAAAAACTGATCTACCGCCTCGACTAAATCAAACAACTGCACTGTATTCAAATCAATTTGAATAGATGACTGTTTAACTTCATTTGATTGAGATTGCAAACCATCAGCAGTAATTTCTGAATGCACAATTAAGCTATGTCGGTTGCTGTCAATTTTTTGCAACTCTACTAACTCTGACTCATGGTTGTGTGCTTGAGGGTTGGGTACAGTGCTTAAAAATTCTTGGGCATAGGCGCTTACTGCCCTGACCAAGCTTTCAAAAAATTCCCTACCTCCGGTTATAGGTTGACTATAACTAGATAAATAGCATTCTGCATTTACCAATATAGATAGTTCTGGACGCAGTTCTTGAAAATTGGTAGATATGGCTACGTCACTTAACCCCTCTAACAGCAATGTGCAATTAGGTAAACTGTACTTACGTTGAATATTCATTCTACTTCACCGTCAAAAAGAGAAATCCAGAAACGCTGCATTCCAGCTGTACCAGTGCAGAATAGTAATTTTGCTAATAAATCTATAGCCAGTTCATTTAATTTTTCGTCTGAGTTTAATGTTATTAAAACAGAACGTTTGGCATTCATCCGGCTTTTAAAATGCGCTCTAAACCTTTCTAGGTAATTAGCTAGACGTAAATTTTGCTCTAGTGGAATCTGCTTTTCAGACAATTGCTGATATATCATTAGCAGCTGGCGGATGACAACCGTTAATCGCCGCGCTATGTAGCAAGCAATCACGACTAAAGCTTTTGCTTCTATGATAGTCAACGGACGGCGGCTGTGCGCTCTTCGCAAAGGATTAGAAGCTCGCATTCGCCATAAATTTACCCGATTTTTAATAATTCCTGTCAGGTCTAATTCTTGGGCAAAGGCAAGAATGGCTTCAGAACCCCCAAGCTCTAAAGCTTCAATTGCCAGTAACATTAGGTCTATTTGCAATGTGGTTCTGCGAGGGCATCCCTTTGGACCGATGGCCGGATCTGGTAATGTATCCAGAATCATCGGCATGACTTCAGGAGTTGGACTATTCAATGACGTTACGCTTGCGGAGACATTCATTCTCTAAAATACCTTGTGCTATTCCAACAAACTGAGTGAAATAAGTAAAACAAAATTAAACACAATTTAAGATAAATAGCCAAACCAGAACTTAGGCTTGTGGTTATGGCATCAACATCCCAATATATACAATACTTACTCTTGTTATACCAAGATTTCCGTATACTGTAATGAAACTTTTAAAGCATCAGTTGACCTACCTACCTACGTTAACGGGACAAATACATCTCTAGCTTGGTTTAAATTCTCAGTTATTGTCAATGATTCATGAAACAGAGGGCAATAATCTCCAGAAGATGACATTATAGTGTACGATTTTTCAGGGAATTGGAGATTGAGGAAGAAAGAATATTTATCTTTCTTTTGCCTCTTGCCTTTTAGCTCTAGCGTTTTACCTCTTGACTACTGACAAATATGGATTTAAAATCTCTGATTCGTGACATACCAGATTTTCCTAAACCTGGAATTTTATTTCGGGATATTACCACCCTACTGCGTGATCCAGAGGGTTTACGCTACACTATTGACTTTTTAGCACAAAAATGTATTGAATTGGAAATCCAAGCAGATTGTATTGTGGGTATGGAATCACGGGGGTTTATTTTTGGCGCACCTCTGGCTTATAAATTAGGTTCTGGTTTTATTCCCATTCGCAAAAAAGGAAAGTTACCAGCAGCAGTTCACAGTATTGATTATGAACTAGAGTATGGTACAGACAGCTTAGAAGTACATCAGGATGCTTTAAGTCCAGGTAGCAAGGTTTTGATTGTTGATGATTTGATTGCTACGGGTGGAACTGCAAGTGCTACGGCTAAGTTGTTACAAAAAATTGGCTGTGAACTTGTGGGCTTTGGGTTTATCATCGAGCTACGGGATTTGCAAGGACGGAAACATCTGCCCGATGCACCAATTATCTCTCTAGTTGAATATTAGGAATAGGTAACAGGTGACAGGTAACAGGTGACAGGTGACAGGTGACAGGTAACAGGTAACAGGTGACAAGTAACAGGTGGCAGGTGACAGGTGGCAGGTGACAGGTGACAGTGTAAGAGAGAATAGAGAACAGTGATAACTGACAACTGATAACTGAGCTAATGACAAATACAAAGATTTCTTTGCTGATGGGTCGAGATTGGCTAATTAAGCTGGTGACAGATGAAACTTTTGTTTATGTAATCAAAAGATTATTGCAAGCTCTGTTGACAATTTTTTTGGCATCGGCTTTGTCGTTTTTTATCATGAAGTTGTCTCCGGGGGATTATGTGGATACACTACGACAAAACCCGAAGATTTCCCCGGAACGGATTGAAGAAATACGGCAACAATTTGGTTTAGATAAGTCTTGGCCGCAACAGTTTTGGTTTTGGTTGAGGCAAATTATTACTAGGGGTGATTTTGGTACAAGTTTTATTTATCAACGTTCTGTATCTTCCCTGTTGTGGGAACGAGTACCAGCGACTTTGTTGTTAGCGATCGCTTCTTTATTGATAACCTGGTCTATAGCTATTCCTCTGGGTATTCTCGCTGCTGTTAAACAAAATCGTCCCACTGACAAGATTTTACAGGTCTTAAGCTATGCTGGACAAGGCGTTCCCAGTTTTATTACTGCCTTATTTTTATTGTTCTTAGCCCAAATCACTACCCCGCTATTTCCGGTGGGTAACATGACTAGTATTGATCATGCTGAACTAACTTGGCTGGGTAAAATTTTAGATATCAGTTGGCATATAATTTTACCGTTAATTGCTTTAAGTATTACTAGTTTTGCTGGTTTACAACGGATTATGCGCGGTCAATTATTGGATGTTTTGCGGCAAGATTATATTCAGACTGCTCGTGCTAAAGGTCTACCAGAAAACCGCGTTATTTATGTTCATGCTTTACGAAATGCTATCAACCCTTTAATTACTTTGTTGGGGTTTGAATTAGCAAGTTTGTTAAGTGGTGCATTTATCACAGAAAACTTTTTTAATTGGCCAGGTTTGGGTAAGTTGACTTTACAAGCAGTTTTAGCAAAAGATCAATATTTAGTTATGGCTAGTTTAGTGATGAGTGCAGTTTTATTGATTCTTGGTAATTTGATTGCTGACTTAATGTTAAAAGCTGCTGACCCCAGAATTAAATTAGAAGATTTAAATTAATCATTGGTCATTAGTTATTAGTTATTAGTTATAGGAATCATATTTGAATTTTGAAAAAATT
>NZ_JAYGHA010000038.1:43208-46486 GCF_034931405.1 Anabaena sp. UHCC 0451
ATCCCTATATTAGTTATTAGTTATTAGTAAATACCTCTCCCTTGCTCCCTGCAACCAGTCCCCAGTCCCCAGTCCCCAATCCCCAGTCCTATGCTTTCTGAAATTTATTATATTATTCGCTCAAGAACAGACGGTAAATATCTCACTGCACGCGTAGATGATGATAAATCAGGATATTTATTATTGTTTAAAGAAGATTTTGATGCTCTCAGTTATTTAAATACCCATGCTGGTGATTTAGCAAGTCGTTTAACTGTAGAATCTGTTCCTGGTCCACAGGTGGGGAGTTTGTTGAAACGTTGGGGCTTTGCCGGTGTGGGAATAGTAAATGATCCTTTGTTACCTAAAATTGAGTTTTTGCAACATGATTAATAACGTAGACAGCAACTGCATTTTTGTCAAGACAAGAAGTTTAAAAATATAAGAACTCAGGTAAGGCGATAAGATCCCCGACTTCTTTTATTTATTGTGTCCATAAATGATAAATTGATCTTAGAAGTCGGGGATCTGGTTATGAATGATTGCTATAGCTGAATACTTAACTCAAAAATTTAATTTACCGAGGATAATGGTTAGCTAAAAATTTTTCTGCTTCAGCTTTATCTTTAATTGCACCATCTAAAGTAGCAGTTAATAAATCATCCAAAATTTGCTTATAAATTGGACTTGGTTTATAACCCAAATCTTTTAAATCATTACCATTTAACAAAGGTTGTATATTTTTCAGATTAGTGAAAAAATACCAAATCTTTCGTCTAATTTTACGCTGACTTTGCAAAGCAATTAAAATCAAAGTCGGTAAATCGTACTTTCGTAAACAGTGAACAACTTGACTAGGTAATTCGCAATTTGGTAATGATGTAATTATTGCTGTTTGTATTTCGGCTAATTTCTGTAATCTCTCAAGACTATCATCAGCTAATTGCAGATTTTTACCTACCTTGGCTCGATATTTAGGTTCTAAATGAGAAATTAATACCTCTAACCGCATTTGCCAATGATTTAAACTTTGTTGTTTGTCAAATCTTCGCAAACAGATTTCTAATAAATGTAATTTTTGTAAAAGTTCTCCATCTAATTTTAGGCTAGGATGGATACACTGCAATGCTCCCAAATCATCTAATAACTGTAACGCAGATTGCCAATAGGGTGCTTCAAAAATATGTTTTAATTCAGTTTTTAACCGAGTTTGTAAAGCGGGAGTTCTGATATTTTCTTGAGTTGTTCTATCATAAACACCGCTATTTATAGCATAACGAATATACTCTTCTGTTCGCTGTTCAATTTTAAATCCAAACCGCACAGCAAAGCGAACACCGCGATAAATCCGGGTAGGGTCTTCAATAAAACTGTTAGCGTGTAAAACCTTAATTTGTTTAGTTTGTAAATCTAAAAATCCCCCAAAAAAATCTAATAATTCACCACTACGGGGAGATGTTAATCTTAATGCCATTGCATTAATAGTAAAATCTCTTCTATATAAATCTTGACGAATTGAACTAGCTTCAACTTCTGGGTTAGCGGCAGGATAAGGATAAAATTCGGTTCTGGAAGTGGCAATATCTACCCATAATGAATCTAACTCTGGGTCTTTATGCCACAATAAAGCAGCAGTTTGAAATGCACCATGAATTTCTAACCGGGCATTTTGATAAATTGCTTGTAGTGCTTTTGCTAGTTCCACACCTGCACCCACATCCGCAGCTTGATGAAAACCATCAACAACTAAATCAATATCATTAATCATCAATGTGCCGGTTTGGGCTTCTGCTAATAGTAAATCTCGTACTGCACCCCCTACTAAATAAAGATGCCATCCGCGTTTTTCTGCTTCTTGTGATGCTATATTCAATAATCGCCAAAGTTGCGGATTTAATTTATTTTGTAATTGCGGCAGATTAATCTTAATTTCCCCATGTTTCTCTATTTGTCCATCAATTGCATCCGCTTGATGTAATTCCCTTAAAACGTCGGTGCGAGTGACAATACCCACGAGATTTTCATTAGCTAAAACTGGTAAACGTCCAATATCATAAGTCACCATTAAGGACTCAATTTGTGGTAAGCTAGTATCTGGTGTGATTGTTTTTAAATTAGTCGTCATATAACCTTTAACTGGTGCATGACTAAAGCCGTGATGTAAAGCAATATCTAAATCACGTCGGGAAATAATACCCACTAATTTATCTTGGTTATTCACAACAGATAAACCAGAATGTCCGTAGCGTAATAAAATTCTTTGGGCTTCTGCAATAGTAGTTTCAGGACGAATAGTACGCACAGGTGAAGACATCAAATCTCTCGCTGTGGGAGGATTGGGAATTTGTGCTTTTAACCCATCTAATAATTGTTGTAAAATTGGTTGTGAGTCGCTGGTGCGAATATTTAAAGACGCGGCTTGAGAATGTCCACCACCGTCAAAAAGTTGAAATAATAAATTAAGATTAGTATGGGGAATTTGCGATCGCCCAATCACTGTTAATCTAAATTCACCATCATCTAGAAGATGTTCATGTGCCAAAAGTATGGCATCAATTTCTGTTAACTCAAGCAGTTCTGAAGCTAAACTTGATAAACCTGGGACAAACTCATTTGTTTTCAGAGTTACCCACGCAATCGTATATCCCCGCAAACAAAGATATTCTAAATTTTCTAAAGCCTGAGTTAATAATTGTTGCAATTGCGGAGATAAACCAGGGTCACAATAAGTTGAAATCACAGATAAACTTGCTCCTTGCTGCATCAGCCAAGCCAACGCTAAAGCATCTCT
Source organism: Anabaena sp. UHCC 0451 (assembly GCF_034931405.1). NCBI lineage: Bacteria > Bacillati > Cyanobacteriota > Cyanophyceae > Nostocales > Nostocaceae > Anabaena > Anabaena sp. UHCC 0451. The sequence continues at coordinate 45,979 of NZ_JAYGHA010000038.1, forward strand.
AGGCGTAGATTGACTGTATGTTAAAGAACCAGTATCAACATGAATACCCAAAGCCATCACCGTTGCTTGAGCAGAAGTAAGAGAAATACCACGTTTTTGCAGTTCTTCCACCATTAAAGTCGTCGTTGCGCCCACCTGCTGAAGATATAATTGCGTAATGGGAATATCGCTATCTTGTCCCAGATGATGGTCATAAACTACAATTTCTTGAACATTAGGTAAATCAAACCATTCCGCAGCTTTACCCAAGCGATGACGCTGTTGAGTATCCACCACCATCAAAGAACGGATTTTTTCAGGATTGACAGAACGCCTTTCAATCAGTGAATATTCATCACGATACAATGCCAAAAAATCCCTCACAGGTGGATGCGCTCCCCCAGTTAAGACAATCTTACTCCCTGGCTTGAGGCAAGTTAACCCTACAGCCGCCCCTAAAGCGTCAAAATCAGCAGTTGTATGACAAAGAATTATATCCATAGGGACTGGGGACTGGGGATTGGGGACT
>NZ_JAYGHA010000038.1:46790-56339 GCF_034931405.1 Anabaena sp. UHCC 0451
TGATAATTGAGCAACTGTTACAAACCAGACGTAAAATATTAATTGTTCAGAAGATCAAGTGAGTTCACAGGGTTCACTGAGCAACCCAGTCAGTCTGTCCATCATATCGCGACAGTCTTGGGAAAAGTTACGATTTCGCCGTGTTGGGAAAAGTAAAAATGACCATAGTATTCCAATTTGCTTTAGTATCTCTAGTTCTGATGTCCTTCGTCCTAGTTGTTGGTGTTCCTGTTGCTTATGCAACCCCTCAAAACTGGGTTGAATCTAAAAAGCTGCTTTGGGTTGGTTCTGGCGTTTGGATTGCCTTAGTGCTTTTAGTTGGTTTATTAAACTTTTTTGTGGTGTAGAGTACGGCTGCAAACAGGAGTTGACACATAACATAAAACCCAGAGAAGCAGGAAAGCTAAGTTTGTAGGATAGAGGAGCAAAATCTCTGTGTTATTGTTTCCGTCCTGACTCTTGCTTTCCTGCTCTTCTATATTGAATCCAGAAAAGAGTATTAAGAAGTTATAGTTAATAAGAGGCAGTAATGGCAGTTTTTGAGGGAACTTTTACCCAAACAGAGCCTTTGAGGTTTGCATTGGTGATTGGTAGATTCAATGATCTCGTTACCATGAAGCTTTTAGCAGGATGTCAAGATTGCCTAAAACGTCACGGTATAAATCCTGATCCTGAAGGCAATCAAGTAGATTATGTATGGGTTCCAGGCAGTTTTGAAGTTCCTACTGTCGCTCGGCAGTTAGCACTCTCTCAACGTTATGATGCCATAATTTGCTTGGGTGCGGTGATTAAAGGACAAACACCCCATTTTGATTATGTATCTGCTGAAGTAGCTAAAGGTATTGCGGCTGCCAGCTTTCAAACTGGTGTACCTGTGATTTTTGGGATTTTGACAACAGATACCATGCAGCAAGCATTGGAACGAGCCGGCATTAAAAGTAATCACGGCTGGGATTATGCTATGAACGCCATAGAAATGGCCAGCTTGATGCGTCAGTTACGCTCTAACCTTGCAGAACCTTATGCTCGTAATGCCCAGTCTTTACCCGCGTCAGTCCAAAATCCCATAAAATCAGAAGTGGTTTAGAGTCAGGGAATAGGGAACAGGGAATAGGGAATAGGGAATAGGGAATAGGGAATAGGGAACAGGGAATAGGGAACAGGGAATAGAAAACAGGGAATAGGTGACAGGTGACAGGTGACAGGTGACAGGTGACAGGTGACAGGTGACAGGTGACAGGTGACAGGTGACAGGTGACAGGTGACAGGTGACAGGTGACAGTGAAGAGGAAAGGGAGCAGAGGAGAACAAATTTCTTCCCAATCCCCAATCCCCAATCCCCAATCCCCAATCCCAATCCCCAGTCCCCAATCCCCAATCCCCAATCCCCAGTCCCCAATCCCCAATCCCCAATCCCCAGTCCCCAATCCCCAATCCCCAATCCCCAATCCCTTCAAAAAAAAATCAATTTAGGGGTTGACAAATCAAAATAAATCTGACAAACTTGTATTTAGTCTGAAGTTGCGGGTATAGCTCAGTGGTAGAGCGCAACCTTGCCAAGGTTGATGTCGCGCGTTCGAATCGCGTTACCCGCTTTTAAAATGAAATCAATAATTTTTAGATCAGGGCTGGATTTGAATCCGACTATTGTACAAATTTTTAGCCGGAACTTCTACTGGCATCTGTTGTATGTTCATCTGCGTATTTTGTCGAATTAAAAATAGCGGCTACAATGCTGGCAGAAATATACTAGAACTAATGCTAAATGTGGGTATGTTGACACGATGAAAGCTGACGGCGGAAATTGCTGAACTAAGCTGAATTGTCGAAACAGATGATCCAAAAAGTAATTTTTGGTATTCTCGCCCAAAACCGTTAAAAAAACTCGCTCAAGTTATTTAAACTGCTTGTGCCATCTAAAAAAACCGAAAAAATAGACTTAAATACTGACTATGACTGTCCTTGTCGTCGTCAAGGGCGGTTAATCCCGATTACGCTAACAGAAGCATTTGGCTGCGATCGCTGTCAGCAAATCTTTGTTGTTCAAGATAATGGTTATGTACTAGAGCAGCTTTCCACGACTTATCCTTATAAACGTGCTTGGCGCTGGACAGGTAATAGTTGGAATGTGATTCAACCGCGATTGGGAGAAAGTTATCTACCAATAGCCTTGGGCATTATTTTCGTGTTAGTGATTATATGGCTACCATTAGCATTAAGATTGGCAAATGGTTCGAGTATTATTGCTTGGGCAATAGTGGCGGTGCTATTAGCTATTCTGCCAGCAATGATGGTCTGGCTTACTTACAGACGTTAACTCAATGACTGTTGAAGTTTTTGATGATTGTCCCGAACCCACGAACAGCGCCAAACGCGCTTATCAAGCCTCCCTCAAATTAGGGACTACTAAAGGGGCAGACCGAAGTCGCGCTGTGCTGTCAATGGCACGGGCGCTTAAATCCTCATTTGACGACATTCTGGAAGCCAATACATTGGATCTGGAAGCCAGTCGAGAAATGGCAGTACCAGAATTAATTTTAGATTGGCTAAAGCTAACTCCCTCCAGATTAGAGAATACAGTCGATATTCTCGAACGCTTGGGGGAATTATCCGATCCGCTGCGACGGGTGAGAAATGCTGATTATCAACAGGAAGACTCCCAAAGTTATACCCAGTTGATGCCCTTGGGGGCGATTGGATTTATTTATGAGGCTTTCCCAGAACTAGGGGCGATCGCAGCTGGTTTTTGTCTGAAAACTGGTAATAGTATCATTCTTAAAGGTAGTACAGAAGCCAGCCATTCTAATCATGCGATCGCCGAAGTTCTGCAAACAGCCATTATGGAAGTTGGTTTACCAGCCGGTTGTATAGAATTAATTACAACCGAACATGGTACTTCTTTACGGGATTTAGTTACTCAAGACCAGTATTTAAGTTTAGTCATTCCCTATGGACGTTCTAGCTTAATTCAGCAGGTAGTTAGACAAGCAACTTGTCCAGTGTTAAAGTCAGCGATGGGTAATTGTTACCTTTACTGGTCACTCAATGGTAGTTTAGAGATGATCCGCTGGATGATTTTAGATAGCCATGAAAGCGAACCAGATCCAGTTAATGCCATTGAAAAAGTTTTAATTCATCGCCAAGCTTTACCATCTTCTTTATCTGTACTGTGGAATTCTTTAAAAGAAAAAGGCTTTGAACTTAAAGCAGATGCGGAACTAGTAGAAGCTTTTCCTCAGTTGCAATTAGCGAAAGATGGAGAATGGGGAACACCGTATTTAACCAAAACAATAGCGTTTAAATTAGTAGATAGTTTGGAAAGTGCGATCGTTTGGATTAATCAATATAGCAGCAGTCATGCTGATTCTATAGTTACAGACTCTTACCAAGAAAGTCGCCAATTTGCATTAGGAGTAAATAGCGCCTCTACTTATATAAATGCTTCCCCCCGTTTTTATCGTAATCCTTCACGGGGAGATTCTGTATTTTTGGGAATGTCTAATCAAAAAGGACATCGCAGAGGGTTTATTAGTTTGGAAACCTTGACGACTGTGAAGCATATCATCCAGGGGAATGGACGATTTTAAAATAGGTGACAGGGAACAGGGAACAAGGAACAGGCAAAAGTTGATGAATTTTACCCTGTAAAAATCTTCTCATTTACTTTAAAATTCCTAATAAAGCATCTAAAAAGCAAGTTCCATGCCCAAACGTCTCCTAGTCGTCGAATCACCCGGAAAAGTCAAAAAACTGAGTCAAATTCTCGGTGCAGATTGGATTGTTCGCGCTAGTTGTGGACATATCCGCGAACTCAGTAATGAGGGTGATGATTCACTAGGATTTACAATGGATGGTAACACTGTTCGCTGCAATTATGTTCCTCGTGACCAACGCGCAAAAGAAACGATTCAACAATTAAAAGCGGCGGTTAGACAAGTTGATGAGGTTGTTTTGGCTACAGACCCGGACAGAGAAGGAGAAACCATTGCTTGGCATCTTAAAGAAACGTTGGGATTAAGAGAACCCAAGCGAGTAGTTTATACTGAGATTACAGCATCTGCGGTCAAAAATGCGATCGCTCATCCCAGAAAACTCGATACCAATTTAATCGGTGCAGGATTATGTCGTGATTGTCTTGATAAGCTGGTAGGTTACAAAGGTAGCCCCCTAGTTTGGGCATTAAATAACGGGGCAAAAAGCGTAGGTAGAGTTCAAAGTGCTACATTACACCTCATTTGTCAGCGGGAAAGAGAAATCCTGGCTTTTGTTCCCCAAGATTACTGGAGTGTGTGGGTTGACTACGCTGAAGGATTTCGGGCTTTTTACAAAGGTACAGCCAATACTCCCACAGAAACAGCAGAAGCAGAAACGGAAACTCACGATGATGCAGCTAGTAACAACCCAGAGAAGCCTGAATCTAAGCGTGTTCTCTCGGAAGCAGAAGCAACAAGATTAGTTGAAGAAGCAAAGCGTCATCCTCATCAAATTATTCACGTAGAAGGGAAACTCGTTTATCGTCAACCCCCCCCACCATTTACCACTTCTACCCTCCAACAAGCAGCCGGTTCAAAGCTGAAATTTTCTCCCGATAAAACCATGCAGGTAGCCCAAAAGCTATATGAGGCAGGGTTAATTACATATATGCGAACAGATTCAGTGATGTTGAGTCCTGAATTTTGTGCTAGTGTGCGTAAGTGGTTAGAAGAACATGATCCCCAGAATGTCCCCCAACAAGTGGCAAAGCATCGCAGTAGTAAAACAGCACAGGAAGCACATGAAGCTATTCGTCCTACAGATGTCTTTCGTCCTTCAGTGCAATTACGGGCAGAATTACCTGAAGATGAGTTTAACCTGTATGTGATGATTTGGAAAAGAGCCGTTGCTTCTCAATGTCATCCTGCTCAACTTCGTAAAACTCTAGTAATTACAAAATCAGGTAATATTTTATGGCAAGCTAGAGGGCAAGTAATTGAATTTTACGGTTATGCAAAATATTGGCTGAATCTTAGCAAAGATGCAGTTTTACCTGCTTTGCAACAGGGACAAATACTAACTTTAGAAAAAGCCGGACATGACCAAAAACAAACCCAACCACCACCTCGATATAGTGAACCGAAACTGGTACAATTGATGGAAAGAAAAGGTATTGGTCGTCCTAGTACCTACGCGCCTACAGTTGCTACTTTAAAGAAACGCAATTATGTGGAATTGAAAAAAGACAATCTTCAACCTACAGTTTTGGGTTTAGAAGTTGATGAGTTTTTACAAAAGGCGTTACCAGATTTATTAGAAGCGGAATTTACTGCTAAAATGGAAGATGCCCTAGATGCAATTTCTGAAGGAAAAAATTCTTGGCAACATTATTTAACTACTTGGAATCAAAATTATTTTGTACCAGCACTTTCTAAAGCTAAAACTGTGGTTGTTAATTCATCAACTATAGCTAAAACTAATAATTTTGTTGAGCGAAAATATGAAACTTCTAAAACCCGTTGTCCTGAGTGTAAGAACTTTCTAGCTAAAATTCCCAGTAGTAAAGTTAAAAAGAAATACTTTCTTAAATGTGTGAGTGGCTGTGAAAACATTGTTTTGTTTTGGAGTGATTTTGACAAAAAGTGGGAAGCACCAAAAACTAAAACATCTTCAGATGAAAATGCTCCCAAACCTTCAGCTAAAATCACTGCATATCCCTGTCCAGTATGTAAGAAACCTTTGGAGGAATACAGCTATATTAAAGATGGACAAAATAAAACTATGTTGCGGTGTTCTGGTCAGGAATCATGGAAAGATAAGAAACATAAAGATGTGGCTTATTTTCATACGGATAAGGGGTGGTGGAGTCCTAAATTGGGAAATTTAACCAACATTAAATAATCATAGACACAGTTTATTTAGTTGAGTTTTCATTACCTGTGTTAGATGAAATGCTTAATAACTTCAGCTATATTATTATTAAATATATCTTTATAATGATTTTCACGGAGTGTTAATATTTTTGCGGCTGCAATGTCAGTTAAAAATTACGACCCAATGATATCACTGCATTTTGTCCACCAAAACCAAAACTCAAACAGAGTGACCGTTGTATTTCCTGTTTTCTTGCTGCTGTGACAAAATTTAAATCAAATTCCGGCTGTTGCAATCCCACACAAGGAGGTAATATTTTATGCTTTAAACCCAACAGTGAAAATGCTACACCTAAAGCTCCTGATGCTCCTAGTGTATGTCCTGTAGCGCCTTTGGTAGAACTAACTGCTACTTGTGGGGGAAATAAATACTGTATAATTTTGCTTTCTATGCGGTCATTAAGGAGAGTGGCTGTACCATGAGCATGAATGTAGTCTATATCTGCGGGTGTTAAACCACTACGTTCTAAACACTGCTTGATAGCTGCGATCGCACTTTTTCCTTCTGGTTCTGACTTATTACCATGAAACGCATCTGCTGTCAAGCCAAAACCCATAATTTCTCCGTAAATATTTTCTGGCTTTGCTTGACGTTGCTTTGCTAACTCCGCAGATTCAAGAATAAACACTGCTCCACCTTCACCTAATACTAAACCTTCTCGGTTTAAATCAAAAGGATAAGCGCCTGTTTTTGCTAAAGCTCCCATGCGTTGAAATCCACAGATAGTAAGAGGAGTAATTGGTGCTTCGATTGCACCAGCGATCGCGCGTTGACATTGCCCAGTTTGAATTAACATAGCAGCTTGGGAAATTGCCCAAATTCCCGTAGCACAAGCAGCCATTGGTGCTAAAACCGTTCCTGATGCCCCAATTTGCCTGGCTACAGCGATCGCATTCATCTGTGGTAAGGTATACAACCAATTATCTAAATTCAATAATTCTGGATTGGTACTTTTACCATACATCTGTCGTGCCAACTTTTCCCAAGATCCTTGATAGCCACGACTAGAACCAATTACCACCGCACAATCAGGCAAAGGCGCTACTAATTCAGCATCTTCTAAAGCATGATTAACAATGATCTGAGTCAGGTTACTTAAATCGGAAGGGTGTTGACCGATTAAAGCTAGAGGAATGATTCCCAATTCTGGGAATGGTTGATGTAATTTAATTCCTGTTTTCAAAGCCAGTAGATTTTGCCAGCTATCTTCTAAGCTGTTACCTAAAGCTGAAACTAAACCAATACCAGTAATGACAACCCTAACCAATTTTAGATTTTAGATTTTAGATAAGAATTCAGGGGTAGGGGCGTAGGGGCGAAGCATTCGGACAATAAACTGGGGAAAAACCGATAAATTATCGCCCGAATGCTTCGCCCGTAAAGGAGAGAGGATAAATATTACCTGTTAAGAGTTCCCTGTTAAGAGTTCCCTCTGATAACTAACTACTGAGGAGTTTTCAGGTTTTCAGCACCTTGAGTAACTTTAGCAGAATCAATGCGATCGCCTTGCTGAATTTTGTTAACTACATCAAAACCATCAGTGACATAACCAAAAACAGCGTAGTCACCATCAAGAAATCCCAGATCCGCCAGAGCAAAATAAAACTGAGAAGAAGCAGAATTAGGCATTTGGGATCTTGCCATTGCTACAGCACCTAGTTTGTGAGTCAAAACAGGTTTTTTAGTAATTGTTTGATCGTAAACTGGCTGTTCTGCACCTTCTGGCTTAATTTCTAATGGTATACGGCGTTCAGTCTTCATTTTTGGGTCTATATATCCACCAGTTCCCAATTGTTCTGAGGGAGTTTTGGGATTTTTACTTTGAGGATCACCACCTTGAACCACAAACGGCTGAGGATCACGCACAACTCGATGGAATGCTAAACCGTCGTAAACACCTTTTTGCACCAAATCAACAAAGTTACCAGCAGTAACGGGAGCATTATCACCATCGACTTCGATGGTAATCGGTGCGCCTTTAACTGTCATCACCACAGTAGCTTTACCTTTGAGCAGTGGTAAATTTTTGCTTCCCGGAATACTCTCACTACTCTTTTCTGGTACGCTCTTGGCTTCAGCAGTTGAATTGGAGCTTGCTTCCGTTGCCTTTGAGGCATCCGTCGCAGTTGGAGATGTATTAGAAGCGTTTGTATCTGTTGAACATCCTCCTAACATCAAACTACCAATCATCAACAAAAGCACTAAAAATTGCGAAAAATTTAACCGCATTACAAGTTACCAAAAAAATGGGTTTAAAGCCTTGCCCTTCTAGGGCGACTTTTTGATACAATAGTGCAAAAAGGCAGGGCATTGTCTTTTGGGCGAGACAGTGTAAGACGGGTATACCCGCAACTGTTGTTTGAAAGAAAGAATCTCCGCCCTTCTAGGGCGGGGAGTATGTCAATGATTCAACCAGAGTATCTTAGCAATTTTGGATTTTAGATTTTAGATTTCGGATTTACCACCAATCCAAAATCCAAAATCCAAAATTCTTAGAGTCCTTCTAAGGGTACACCCAAAAAGCGGGCTAACTGAGCGCCTTGAGTTTCTAATTCAGCCAAAGATAAAGGTTGACCTACCCGTGTTAGGGGAATATCTCGTCTTCCTTTAACCTTTAGATAAAGTGCGCGTTGAGGATTAAGACCTTCCTTAATTGAGATACGTACAGATTGAACGTCTTGAATGCGATTTTCAATCTCAATTTGGCGGTTTTTGCCAGGAAAACCCCAACGAAAGATTTTGAATTTACCAGTTTCCTGGTTGAATTCGTTGTAACCGCCACCTACATCCCATAAAATAACTAGCCACAAGTATAAGGCTAACAGTATGCCAGCCATGCCATATAATCCCATCACCAATCCTTGGGGTACAAATACCAACTGAGTTGGATCGGTGACAATGAGCAAATTGACCTTCAGATAACTGGAGATGCCAGCCAACAAAAAGCCCGATGCTCCCAAAGTAACAATAGTTGCCCACCAGTAGTTACTCAACCGACGAGAACCGAGAACGTTTTGATGCAGGAGGCTATCGCCTTTATTAATCGTTGTTGATGCCGTCATTTGAACTACCTTAGACCGTTAGATATTCTCTGTGAACTGGGGACTGGGTAATGAAACAGGTATGGATCTAGATTTTAACTTTACCCAAACCATGAAAATATATTTTCTCAGGCCGTTGATAATCTTATCAAAAATCATTCACAGTCATGAGGTCATGGAGAGAATAGTATATTAATTAATGCCTCCTGTCTCCTACCTCTTGAAATCCTAATTACAATTTATAAGATTTATGAGAAAAGGTGTGTCATTTTGTTAAAATTCTGATATTCATAATATTTAACATCCTCAATACTCGATTAATTTGCGTATCTCCAGCGCAAACCCTGACGAATGTGATAAGTTAAGAATCATTAAGTTACTGCAACCTAGATGATTAGGCAGTAGTAAGCGTAATGACATAATTATGAGAAATGTGCAGCTAATCAAGCGATCATATCTCAGTATCTAGGCTGCTTGTAGTTAGCCAAGAGTGTCAAAAAAAACGTTGAATTCCTCATGGCAGTAGCTGAGGGAATAAACCTCCAAAAGCATCCTGCCTTAAAAACGTCGCAATTTTAGTAAAAAAGAGGATTTTTTTTCA
>NZ_JAYGHA010000039.1:0-44990 GCF_034931405.1 Anabaena sp. UHCC 0451
CGGTGGTTCGATACATTACCTTTAAACCACAGAGCAAAAGAAAGCGCAAAGTAGAAAAAAAGAGCTTTTTCAAGGCTGCATAAAAACTCTATCCAAAGAAAGGAATAACAGCGAGATAATTTCTTATCAAAAGAAAGATGCAGGCTTACCACGTCAGAGGTTGAAATAAGTATATATTCTCGAAACTTATTGACGTGGAATGAAAATAATATGGCATTTTTATCTATTGATGACTTAAAAACCTTAGTAGAAAATCCCCAAACCCCATCTGTATCGCTGTATATGCCTACTCAAAAAGCAGGGGCAGAAACTCGGCAAAATCCCATTCGGTTCAAAAATTTAATGCGTGAAGCAGAACAACGCTTGGAAGCGATGGGGATAAGACACACCGAATCTGTGGATTTTCTTCAGCCAACGATGGAAATAGATACAGGTGATTTCTGGGAACACCAAAATCAGGGATTGGTAATATTTATTTCCCAAAATCTATTTCGTTACTATTGTTTACCAATTGAATTTCCAGAATTAGTCGTTGTTGATGAGCAATTTCATCTGAAGCCATTACTGCATTTTATTAAAAATGATGGAAAATTTTATGTTTTAGCTTTGAGTCAAAAAGAGGTGAAATTTTTTGCAGGTACTGGTCATAGCCTGAATGAAGTTACAGTCGAAAATATGCCACATCGTCTTGAAGAAACTCTTTTGGAAGATGAGTTCCAAAAAGGTGTACAGCACAGAGTTGGTACACACAGAGGCGGAACTACTGCTGCTCAACATCCTGGTTCATTTCATGGACAAGGTAGTCCTGATAGAGAAAAACATGAAGAAGATGTTTTACAATTTTGTTATGCTATTAATGAAGCATTACATCATCAATTAGTAGAAGAAAAAGCACCTTTAGTATTAGCAGGAGTAGAGTATCTTTTTCCAATTTATCAAGCAGCAAATACCTATCCTCATTTGTTAGAAGAAAGCATTAATGGTAATCCAGAAATTATCAGTCTTGAACAATTACATGATGAGGCTTGGCGAATTGTTGCTCCCTTATTTCAACAAGATGAGAAAGCAGCAATAGAAGTCTATCAACAATTAGCAGGTGAAGGAAATGGAAAAGCTGCTAGTGATATTAAAGAAATTATTCCGGCGGCTTACTATCACCGAGTTGATTCTTTATTTGTTTCCATAGATGAGCAGAAATGGGGCAAATTTAATCCTGAAAATACGACTGTAGATTTACATACAGAACCAGAACCAGCTGATCAAGATATGTTAGATTTTGCTGCTGTGCATACACTTTTAAATGGTGGTAGTGTTTATACTCTGGAATCTGAAAAAATGCCTAACGGGGCTACAGTAGCAGCAATTTTTAGATATTAATTATAGATCCCCGAATTATGGAAAAAGTCGGGGATCTATCTTTTGAGGGTTTCACTATAACCCTATTTCTCTCCAGCAGATTTTGACTTAGGATAGGCAATACGTTTGTGATGAAATTGCTGCCAAACATCCACAAAAATTTGAGCAATTTTTGGCATCTCTTCCCTAGTTAATCCCGAATCTATTAATTGCTCATCTTGCCATTTAGCACGGATAATATTATTCAGCATATTTAATGCTTGTTCTGGAGTCGCATCTTTAAGACTGCGTAACGCCGCTTCACAAGAATCAGCTAACATCACAATTCCTGTTTCCCTAGATTGGGGAATTGGTCCATCATAACAAAAGTCAGCTTTATCAGCAATGATAATAGGATCATCTTTAGCCATTTGCTGTGCCTGATGATAAAAATAAGCGATCGCCATTGTTCCCTGATGTTCAGGAATAAAAGCTTGAATTGCTGTCGGTAAACTATGCTTCTTGGCCATTACCAAGCCCTCACTTACGTGCTTTTTAATAATTGCTGCACTCTTCCAAGGATCTTTAATTTGTGTCTCATGTTTATTGGGACCGCCCATTTGATTTTCAATAAATCCTAGCGGGTCGTGCATTTTGCCAATATCATGGTATAATGTACCAGCCCTAACTAATTCAACATTGCAGCGTAGTTTTTTAGCCGCCGCTTCTGCCAGAGTTGCCACAAATAAAGTATGTTGAAAAGTTCCCGGAGTTTCTGTAGCCAGCCGTTTTAATAAAGGGCGGTTGGGATTAGCCAATTCTGCCAAGCGAATAGGCGTAATTAAATCAAACAGTTTTTCTAGATAAGGGCTTAAACCCAAAGCAATAATACTCCAAGCCAAACCGGATAAACCAAATAAAATCGCATTTTGCAAGACAATATACCAAGCAGGTACAAATGCCGCGCCAATAAGTATATTCAGAATTAAATAAATGCCGCCTTGGGTTAAAGCAATCACAATCCCTAATAACGCCAATTCTTCACGAGATTTGAACCTTTGAGCTAAATAACTACTCAATATTCCTCCAGAAGCACCAGCTACGAGAGCAATTTTATTAATCTCTATGCTAATTGGTAGTATTAAGGACATCAAACCCACAACCGTTACACCCAAAGTCCCGCCGTAAAAACTTCCCAACAATAAACCGATAGCACTCCATGTCGTATAAGGTACACCCACTGCCAGAACACTAGGGATACTCAGAGTGAGTAGTAAGATTAACAAGCGATCGCCTTGTCGTAAATGACTGCCCAGCCGTCGTTCCACCCAGACAAAAACACCAACAGCGGCAATCACCAAACCGCCTAATCCTGTTAAACCCAGCCAATTTACCTCTCGGCGATTCAAGTGATAATAATCCAGGACATCAAATTTCCAATCTGTAATCCGCTCACCTTTTTTAACAATCACTTCTCCTTGTCGCACCTTTCGCATCACAGATGGAACTTGATCAGCTGCTAGTTGAGCCAGTTGTTGCGTTTGTTCTACATCTTGCTGGAGATTTGGTCGGAGTACAGCTAACAATACTTTGGCTGCTAAAAATTCAGCTTCATCCGGTACAGATATTTGTACCTGTAGACTCACCGCATCCTGTAAAATACTGCGTGGTAGTCCTGGTGGTATACCTTGGGTAAGTATCCGTTCTGCACTTTGATGGATTCCCATTTGTGTTTTTGCCCAATCTTGATCTGACAAATCCAAAAGCACAGTTTTCGCGTATACTGATTGTTTTCGTTCAGCCTCCATCTGTAAAAGTTTGCTACTAGCTTGACCATAATCTGCGCGAACTTGGGATATTTGGGTAATTAGTAAAGACAGGTTTTTGTTTGGGGCAGTGAGACTATAAGCTTTTAATTCCGCTAATGCCTGATCAACATCAGGTTTAACAATCTGACTTTCCTCTTTAATTACAGGTGTTGATAACCGTGACAACTGACTAGGTATCGACCGAGAAAATTGGTATCTACCTGTTGTGCTTGACTTTGACTGATAATTTTGTAGCTGATAATTTTCTAAAGCTATCTTCAGTTTTTGCCATTCTGGTTCCCCACAAGAACGAAGATATTGTTGGCTAGGGATAGACAAAATGGAAGCATCGAAAAAAGGAAAAGCTCCAGCAATAGCCCTAAGTTCATTACCATCTTCGATCAATTGGCGCAAATTCTCATTAATTTGCTCATTTTTTTGGGCATTAATCATCAATACAGGCTGGGAATTGGCCTGTACTATTTTGCGTTCGGCTTCTGTTTGTTGCCGATCTTCGATACTTGCAGTGTACGGAGCAATAAATGTCTGTGGCGCAAGAGTCCCGATTTTCATTTGGGGCTGGTTGTATAATTCATGACCCATCACGGCTGTTAAAGATACCACAGCAATGACCAAAATCACCACAGAACGCTTTTGATGTAACCAGCTAAAAAAAACTGCATAAATGCCATGATTACTTTTCAACGATGTTGCTGTTGATTGAGGAGCTTTTCTACCTTGTAAGTGTCCACCTTCCTCACTAGTTGGTAATAAATATAGCAGTAGATTCTTGATAATAACCCTTAAAAGTTTTTTATGACGACTGTGAGTCTTGGAACTGCTGACTAAACCAAGCCACTTTCCTTTACGGCATAACACTTTGTACTGCCGCCGCCATTGCCTTAATTGCTGGGTCAAGGACTGCAAAAATCGCTGCGTTTTCATTACCTCTCACACATTGGCTTGTGTGAATTGTAGCAGTTGATTTCCAAATGGAGATCAGATGCTTTGAGCAAAACTTGATTTTTCATCGCGGACGAATCACACGAGGTGCAGCAAAGATGGAAAGTGGAGTTAATTCCTGATTGATGTCACATCCCACTTGTTTCAACTTCTTGGTATGCGGATTAATATTATACGCACCTGACCAGACTGCCACAAGATCATCAGCCAATTCTAACATCTGGACAAAGCTCTTTGATCCCCATAATGGCTGATGACTAGCTGATAATGAAACTTGCCAATTAACAGGAATTCCCACTGTGCTGTTGTATGACCCTGATAAGGCTCCAGCAAACGGACAACACCCATAATTTGGCTGTGGAGAATTATTCGTAGCCCGCAACATCGTCAGCCGAAAATCTTCTACTGTACTGAGAAAACAGTAAAAGGCTAAGGCCATATTGTCACTTATTTGTTCGTGCTGACTGAATTCCCTTTGCGCCTGTTCTAATCTTGCCTCTTGCTCTAATAAAGTCTTGACTTTTAATAATTTCTGTGGTAAGAGATTGGTTTTTTCTGCCAAAAATTCTATAGTTTGAGGAATAAGGGTGACAGGATCGAGTTTTTCTGTCAGAGATTTGGCGATCGCATATCCCATAGCTAAAGCTGCATCTCTCAGCACTGGGTTAGGATTCCAAATTTGTAATACTTGCAGCAAATTGGATTTGAGTTTAACAGTATCTTCGTGAAAAAAAATCGCCACTGGTAAGGTGGCTACAATTACTTTTCTCCAAGTGAGATTACTAGTTTCTAAATTAACATCTGCTTTTTGGCAACGCTTCAACCAATCATCTACATCTAATCTACCTAATATAATTAAACTTTCGCTACCTAGAACTGCAATTTCCCCTAACTCACCAGCATTCTGAGTAGCTAAACTTTCACCTAACAATACTCCCAGGAAAGTACCTTTAACCCGATTTACGAGAGAATAACGCATACAATTTTGGATTTTAGATTTTAGATTTTGGATTTGATTAAGAATTTACTCCAAAAGCCAAAATCATCAGGACTGTTAAAATACATCCTTTTTGAGATGATGTACCAGTGCTTGTAAACCCAACAAATAACTTTGAACACCAAAGCCACTAATTTGGCCGATTACCACTGGGGCTATGAAAGAATGATGACGAAATTCCTCTCGGCGGTAAATATTGCTTAGATGTACCTCTACGGTAGGCAAATTCACAGCCGCGATCGCATCTCTGAGAGCTAAACTAGTATGGGTATATGCCCCAGCATTGATGACAATTCCTTGATGTTGGCCTAATGCCCCGTGAAGAGTATCAATCAAAACCCCTTCATGATTTGACTGCAAAGTAGTAACTTTCGTATCTAACTTTAGAGCTTCTGCTGCTAATAGACGGTTAATTTCTTCTAGGGTAAGAGAACCGTAAATTCCCGGTTCTCGCGATCCTAGTAAATTGAGATTTGGCCCATGCAGCACTAAAATACTTAAAGGTGGCAATGTTAACTCCAATACATTAAGGTCATTAGCAACGGCGAGAACGTTCATTTACAGGAATCGGAATCAGTTCCGGTTCCGGTTCAGCCTCTGGCCCCAACAAGGCTTCAACTAGCTTCCGCGCTAATTCTTTCAGCTTTTCCAGTACCTTTTCTATATATTCCATTGAACTGAACGCTCCTGAGATACTACCTCAATTTTGATTAACAGGATCATAGAAACTGACTGAATTATTACACTTTTCGTTTCTAATCAGGCTGATACATTCCTGTGTTTTCAGAACTAAACCAAGTGAAAATTTGGTTTTGTGTTCTTGCTTACTTATTAGATTATCACAAGGATTAGGGAAAGGGAAAGGTTGACATACTCCCCGCACTTTTAGGGCGGGGATTCTGGGTTTAAACAACAGTTGCAGTTTCATACCGTCTTACACTATCTCGCCCAACAGACAATGCCCTGCCTGTTTGCACTATTTTATCAGAAAGCCGTCCTAGAAGGACGGGGAAGCTCAAACCCATTTTTTCGGTAAAATTTCGTAATTTCACATCTCCCTAGTCCTTAACTTGATGCTTCTTTCTTTTTTCCTCTACTATTTGATGATTTGCTCGTAGTTGAATTAGTTTTAGAAGTCGTTGATTTACTGGTTTTGCGAGTAGATTTAGTGGTGGATGCTTTAGCTTGCAGTAATTCTAGTGCAGCAGACAGGGTGATAGTTTCTGCTGTCTGACCTTCTGGAACACTCACATTAGTTTTACCATGCTTAATATAAAGACCATAGGGACCCTCATATATATTTATAGGTGCATCATCATCTGGATGAGTACCCAGTTCCCGTAGGGCTGCTTTAGACTTACCACTACTTGATGCACGCCCCTTTTTTGGTTCTGCCAATAACTCTAATGCACGTTCTAGAGAAATTGTCAATACATTATCAGTAGTTTTCAGAGAACGGTAATCTTTCCCTTCCTTGCCTTGGTCATGAACCACATAGGGTCCAAAACGTCCTAAACTAGCTTGAATTTTTGCTCCCGTTTCTGGATGTACTCCCAAGGTTCGGGGTAGTGCCAATAGACCCACAGCCATGTCTAAAGTGAGATTTTCTGGTGTGACACCTTTGGGTAGAGAAGCTTGTTTTGGCTTTGGGTTTTCTTCGGTTTTGTCACCGAGTTGCACATAGGGTCCATAAGTGCCAATCTTTACATAAATTGGTTCACCAGTTTCGGGATGTCGTCCCACTTGATCAGGACCAGTTGTTTTTTGGCGTAGTAGAACTTCTACCTGTTTGGGATTTAGATCAGCGGGTGTGAGGTCTTTAGGAATGGAAGCTGTCACCACACCTTCACCATTTTCTACTTCGATGTAAGGACCATATTTACCAATGCGGACTTTAGCATCTAAGTTTTCTAATTCTACGGTTCTGGCTTTAGTACCATCAATTTGACTTTCCCGTTCTCTCACCAAGGTTTCTAATCCCTGTTCTCCCAGATAAAATTTCTGGAGGTAGGGTAGCCATTTAGCTTCACCTGTGGCAATATCATCTAGAGTTTGCTCCATTTTTGAGGTAAAGCTGGGATCAACAATATCGGGGAAATGTTTTTCCAGTAAGTCAGTAACAGCAAAAGCCGTGAACGTAGGAATTAAAGCATTACTCACCAACTGGGCATAACCTTTGTCGATAATCGTCCCAATAATACTGGCGTATGTACTTGGACGACCGATACCTTCACTTTCCAAGGTTTTCACCAAACTAGCTTCGGTGTACCTTGCTGGAGGTTGGGTTTCATGTCCCACAGATGCCAATTCTGTGCAAGAGGGATGATCACCGACTTTTAGAGGTGGTAAAATTACCTCTTGATCTTCTAAAGCAGCTTCTGGATCATCAGAACCTTCGACATAGGCGCGGAGATAGCCAGGAAAATCAATACGTTTCCCTGATGAACGAAAACCCGCATCTTCAACTTGTAACTGGATAGTAATTTGAGTTTGGCGAGAATCAGCCATTTGTGAAGCAACAGTGCGCTTCCAAATTAAATCATATACCGCAAATTCCCTTCCCCCTAAACCCGTTTCTTGAGGTGTGCGGAAAGTGCTACCAGCGGGGCGGATGGCTTCGTGTGCTTCCTGTGCGCCTTTAGATTTGGTAGTGTATTGTCTGGGTTGGGGACTGAGATATTGTTTACCGTACTTTTGTTCTACACAACTGCGAGCAGCGGTGATCGCTTGATCTGACAAATGCACTGAATCTGTCCGCATATAGGTAATATAACCTTGCTCATACAAATTCTGGGCAACACGCATTGTATCTCGTGCTGAAAGACGCAGTTTACGGTTAGATTCTTGTTGTAGCGTCGAAGTAGTAAATGGTGGTGAAGGTTTACGGGTGACAGGACGTTCTTCCATATCCGTCACAGTCCAGGTTTTGCCCTCCAGACGTTCCTGAAGTTCTAAAGCTTGCTCCTCATTCAGCAGTACCACATTGCGTCCAGCAACTATTTGTCCCGTTGCTGGGTCAAAATCGCTGCCTGTAGCAACTTTTGTACCTCCAAGAGTCACCATTTGGGCGCTAAAGGGGCTTTTTTCCTGTAATAGACTGGCTTTTAAATCCCAATATGTACCTTCATGGAAAGCTCGGCGTTGACGTTCCTTTGTCACCAACAGCCGCACCGCGACAGACTGTACTCTACCAGCGGAGAGTCCCCAAGCGATTTTTTTCCACAACAACGGCGATAGGGTATATCCTACCAATCGATCTAAAATTCGCCTGGTTTCCTGGGCGCGAACCAGTTGCTCATCAATGGTGCGGCAGTTTGTTAAAGCTTTTTTAATAGCTTCCTGGGTAATTTCGTGAAACACCATTCGCTTGGTTGGCACTTTTGGCTTCAGCAATTGGTATAAATGCCAACTGATGCTTTCACCTTCACGGTCTTCGTCAGTTGCCAATATCAATTCATCAACACCTTTGAGGGCATCTTTAAGCTGAGTGACAATTTTCTTTTTGTCCTTGGGGACGACATACACCGGTTCAAAGTCGGCTTCTATATTCACCCCAAGCTGCGCCCATTTTTCCCCTTTGACAGCAGCAGGAATTTCACTGGCTGACTGGGGGAGGTCTCGCACATGACCCATTGAAGCTTCTACCCGATAGTCTTTTGGTAGGTAGTTGCGAATAGTACGAGCTTTGGTTGGAGATTCGACGATGACGAGAGTTGACATGGAAATTTCAAAAAAAGAATAGCTGTGAAGCTAAACAGTCAAGTTGGGGTAATTTTGGCGAAATGTCAAGATGAAATATCACGCCTAAGCAGTGATTTTATCCTGACACAATTTGCCCAAAAGGGGGAAAATTCTCTCAACTTCAGGTACAGTCAGTCTCAGAAGACTGGGGATGGTAATGCAAAATGCAAATTGTTTAGATATTTCCATCTTTAACTTATCTGAGGCACAATTGGCGACTACAGTTTTCAAAATATCCCTGAAGTGTAACTGGGGTGATGCCTTCTTTCGTTGAGGGCTGGAGGTTCTGAGCAATTATAATTGTTAACGTTTAACCCCAAATTAGCATCTGTTTCATTAATACAAACGGATAAATGCAATTTTGGTAAAGAACTATAGATAGAATGAACAAAGTTAGCCTGAATATCTAATCGCCAAAACCTATACATATCATGGATTTTGCTAATATTGCATCCCAGTTGAATGCGGGAACGATTTTACCAGAGGGGATTGTCATTGTCACCCTCTTAGGGGTTTTGATTGTGGATTTGATTTTGGGGCGCTCATCTTCACGCTGGATTGGATATCTAGCGATCGCAGGTTTACTTGCCGCGATTGTCGCCCTATGCTTACAATGGGATGCCACCAATCCCATCGGTTTTACTGGTAGCTTTAACGGTGACGACCTCAGTATTGTTTTTCGCGGTATTATTGCTCTGTCTGCCGCTGTGACTATATTGATGTCGATTCGCTATATTGAGCAGAGTGGTACTGCTTTAGCAGAATTCATTGCAATTTTGATGACTGCGACTTTGGGAGGAATGTTTTTATCAGGTGCTAGTGAGTTGGTGATGATTTTCATCTCCCTAGAAACCCTGAGTATTTCCTCTTATTTATTGACAGGTTATACCAAACGCGATCCCCGTTCTAATGAAGCGGCGCTGAAATACCTGTTAATTGGAGCTTCTAGCACAGCAGTATTTTTGTACGGTGTATCACTGCTGTATGGTTTATCCGGTGGACAAACAGAACTGAGTGCGATCGCTAACGGTATCGCCGCAGCTAATGTCAGTCAATCTCTTGGTTTTGTAATTGCCCTCGTTTTCGTCATTGCCGGCATTGGCTTCAAAATCTCTGCTGCACCTTTTCACCAGTGGACACCAGACGTTTATGAAGGCGCTCCTACCCCAGTTATTGCCTTTTTATCTGTCGGTTCTAAAGCAGCAGGTTTTGCCCTCGCTATCCGCTTATTAACGGTAGTTTTCCCTCTCGTTGCTGATGAGTGGAGATTTGTTTTTACCGCCCTTGCGGTTCTCAGTATGGTATTGGGTAACGTAGTTGCCCTTGCTCAAACCAGTATGAAACGGATGTTAGCTTATTCATCCATTGCCCAAGCTGGCTTTGTGATGATTGGCTTAATCTCTGGTACTGATGCCGGTTATTCCAGCATGATATTTTACTTGCTGGTCTACCTGTTCATGAACCTGTGCGGCTTTGCCTGTATCATTCTCTTCTCCCTGCGGACAGGAACTGATCAGATTGCTGAATATTCAGGTTTGTATCAAAAAGACCCACTACTCACATTGGGTTTAAGTATTTCTCTCTTATCCTTGGGTGGTATTCCCCCATTCGCTGGGTTTTTCGGGAAGATTTACTTATTCTGGGCAGGTTGGCAAGCTGGTCTTTACTGGTTAGTTCTGTTGGGTTTAGTTACCAGTGTGGTTTCCATCTATTACTACATTCGTGTAGTTAAGATGATGGTGGTTAAAGAACCTCAAGAAATGTCCGACGCTGTGAAGAACTATCCTCAAGTGCGTTGGGATTTACCAGGTTTAAGACCTTTACAAGTTGGGTTGATAGCAACCTTAATTGCTACTTCCATCGCAGGTATTTTGTCAAATCCGCTGTTTACTTTAGCTAATAATTCAGTTGCCAATACTCCTATTTTGCAAGCTGCAAAAATGGCGAGTAGTCAAGCAAGTGTAATTATCACTGAACAAGCAGAGAAATTGTAGATTTATTAATGGGTAGTGGGTGATTAACTCATTACCCATTTTTGATCCCAGATTTCGCAGACGTAAGTAGGTAGGCGTTGAAAATTGTCGTTATGGTAAGGCAAAAGGGAAGAGGGAAGAGGGAAGAGGGAAGAGGGAAGAGACTTTCAGAGATTTTACATTTTGTTACATACCTTGGTTTTTTCGAGCCAACTTACTTAACTCATATTATTTTACTTTAAAAAAGCCTGAATTGATACTAAATTAAAAAATTGGGATAACATCCATCCTAAAACCAAACCTATACTAGAAGTCCCAGTAAAAATTAGAAAAGCATGAAATTTACTAAAAAATTTTTTTAATTTAGTCTCAGCCGAAACTAAAGCCCAACCCAAAGTCAAACCCCAAGCCAAAACCCAATAACCAGCAGCAACCCAAGCCCCAACTAAAACTGCAACCCAAGCCAAAGCCAAAGCCAAAGACCAAAACGAAGACAAAGCAAAAGCGCCTGATCCAACCATAGTTAAAGCCAAAGTCAAAACCCAAGACCAAAACAAACTGTTATGCAAGCTTAACCGATAGCCCATGAATACATGAAGGAGTAATAAACTCATTAACGAAACTAAAGGAAGATTTCTGATTAACTTCTTAAGAATGGCTTTTCTCTGTGGTGTCAGTCTGAAAAGATAAAATTCTGGTCTGCGAATTTCGTTAACTGGATTGTTAGCTGGAGGTAGGAGAGTTAATTTTGGAACTTCAATATTAGAACTGGGAATTTTAGGTTTATTGCTTAACATTTCCAACCATAACTGCATAGTCTGGGGACGGTCTTTTGCTTCCAAAGCCATACCAATGAGAATTGCTTCATTTAATTTGTTACTGATACTGGGAATAATCTCTTGTGGTGGAATGAGTCTCTCATTACCAAGTTTGCGAGCTAGGGAATTTGTGGGGTTTTGACTAGTTAACGCATAATATAGTGTTGCAGCCAGACAGTAAATATCAACTCTGGGATCTCTGCTACC
This sequence comes from Anabaena sp. UHCC 0451, assembly GCF_034931405.1. NCBI lineage: Bacteria > Bacillati > Cyanobacteriota > Cyanophyceae > Nostocales > Nostocaceae > Anabaena > Anabaena sp. UHCC 0451. Next base: position 11,843 of record NZ_JAYGHA010000039.1, read on the forward strand.
CTTGTATCTTTGTTCATAGGGGGCAAATCGCTCATGAGCAGCTTTATCAGTCGAACTCTGGGTTGTGGGAATTATTTGTTTAGCAATACCAAAATCAATTAAAACTGCCTTGCTATTACTTCGTAACATGATGTTTCCAGGGTGGGCATCTCGGTGTACCAATCCCGATTGATGCACTACTATCAAAGCTTCGGCAATTTGGCGAATACAAGGTACAATCTCTGCTGCTGGTAATGCTCCCCTACGTTTAACTAGCTGAAATAAATTTTCACCTGGCACAAATTCCATGACTAGACAATAGATGTTATCTTCTTGAAAGAGTTCAATTACTCCCACAATGTGAGGATGGGGGTCTTGAGATAGATGTGCTAGTATTTGCCCTTCAGATTTAAATCTCTCTATATACTTGTCATACTCAGGATCATGGTGGAGAAATTCATTAGGTGTCTTAATCACAACTGGTCGATTGAGGTTAACCTGCAATGCTTTATAAGTAATTCCAAATCCTCCTTGTCCTAGAATCTGTTCAATTACATAATCACCACTTTTTAATACTTGCCCTATTGCCCAGGCCATGAATACCTCTGGTTCAAAATATTTAGTGTCATATCATCACCTGAGAAAAGTGTACTTGATTCTACGGTTTATTGGTAGAAATAGGATTGGGCTTTTGTGTTGGTGAATTGGTCAAAATGGGCATTAAAGCACCCATACTTTGGAGTAAGGTGGCAAAAGCCGCGATCGCCGCTATCACCACTCCCCAAAATTGCATTTTTTTATCCCAATTCCAACTAGGTTTTTGTTTGGTTGTGTTTGTAGTTGTACCTAAAGAATCAATCCATTGTTTTACTGATTGCGGACGTTCTTGGGAATTTAATTTCATCCCTGCTAAAATTGCTTTGTTGACGCGATCGCTAATTTGTGGATTAATTTCTTTTGGTTCTGGTAAATGAATATTATCCAGTTTGCGTATAATCGCATCCACAGGTATTATTCCTGTCAACAGCACATAAAGAGTTGCAGCTAAAGAATAAATATCACTGGCAGGAGTTGGTTTAATGGATGTAGTATAAAGCTCAGGCGGTGAAAATCCATTCGCATTTTCCTTTGCTCGTCTTGTGGTTAATGGATTATCAAAATCTATGGCTAAATCAAAATCAATTAATACTGCTTCGGATTTTCCTCCACGTAAAATAATATTTTCTGGTCGCACATCGCCATGAATCAATTTGTTTTCATGAACCACTGTCAAAGCTTCTCCAATTTGCCGAATATAAACTAATGCTAGTTCTTCAGGAATTTGTAATTGACTGCGTTCGTCTAAATTTACTCCGTCTATATATTCCATTACTAAACATAAAGATTCGGCTTCTTTAAAAGGTTCAGTAAAACGGACAATATGCGGGTGCTGACAACGAGTAAGTTTTATTGCTTCTTGCCAAAACATTGTTTCTAGCCGTTCCTGTTCTGGTTGACTTAGAAATGTCAGTGAAGTACCATCTAAAGTCTTAATAACTAGGCGATCGCTATTCTGGTTTTTGACTAAATAAGTAATACCAAAGCGTCCCCTTCTCAACTGTCTTTCAATGGTATATTTTCCACCTTGCAATTTTTTACCTGTTACCCAAACCATTTTTTTAGTTCCAAAAAACCTGGATCAAGTTTTACATAAAAAAATTTTCTAATCTGTATTTTTGTTACGCAAAATTATGAAACTCTTTACTAGACCATATTCTTAAGATCAAAATCACATCTTCAAGATGTTTTTTGGGCAAAATATCACTTTTTCTTTATTTTTAATTACGTGACTCTACGGTATAGTCTTTTTTAGAAGATGTTTAAAAAACAAATACAATAAAGCCTCCAGTACACTCCGTAAACACTACTACACAACCAAAGTCCACCTGCGTGGACTGGACTGATGAAAAATCAAGAATTTTAAACTCAAATCAGAAAATGACACAAGAACCACAAAACCAAAACACTCTCATGAATCTGGAAAGTTTTTGGAATCTCTTAGATTCCAAGTTAGTTAGTTATGGGATACCTGGGACTTTGGTTGCAGTTGCACTAGATTTTGCCCGAAAATCAGACTGGAAAAATGCTGGAATTTGTGTATTTTCTGCTGGTGGTGTCTGGTTATTTATTAAAATTGGTAAAAAAATTAGTCCCTATATTGATAAACTAATAGACTGGATAATTACTGTTCAAATTCCTAAATGGTGGACAAAAATTACAGATAAGTTTGCCACAGATTACCTAGAAACACTAATAGCAGAATGTCAAGAATACCAAGGACGTGGATTTAGTGGTGAGGGACTAGATTTAGAAAATGTGTTTGTTCCCTTGGGTTTTTATGAACAGGCAGAATTTAATTCTAATCCTCAAGATATCATACCTGATGATGATACTGAAACATTAGCTATTTCCAATCCACAGGAAACTGAAATTGGCAATTTATTGAAATACGTTAGTCAACCAAAATCCGCATGGCGACGGTTAGTAATTTTAGGCGCACCAGGTTCAGGAAAAACTACACTTTTAAGACATATTACCCTGCTGTTTGCGCTGCGGAAACAATCAAAGTTAGATCGATATTTACCTCCACTGATCCCTATTTTGTTAAGACTTAGAGATATTGCTCCCATTATCATTGCAGATAATACTTTATCCCTAGCAAAAGTAATAGCTAAAGCGAAGAAAGATGAATCTGGAAAAACTGAGCAGTGGTTTCATAAGCAACTTAAAAATGGTAAATGTCTAGTGATGTTAGATGGACTCGATGAAATTGCCGATGATCAGGAACGTCAGCAAATAAGTACATGGGTTTCTCAGCAACTGGAAAATTATCAACAGAAATTACCTTTTATTCTTACATCTCGTCCCCAAGCTTATGATCAAGCACCACTGCCAAATACTCCAGCTTATTTGGTGCGATCATTTACTTCTGCACAGCGCAATCAATTTCTATTTAACTGGTATTTTAATCTGGAGAAAAGACGTAATTCTGGTAAACAATCAGAAAAACAAATCAAAAGGATTGCTAAATCAAAAACAGATGAGTTGGTACGTCAAATTGATGCCGTTGCTTCACTGCGGTTAATGGCAACAAATCCGTTATTATTGGCATTAATCAATTATACTTTTACACAGAAAAATAGTCTTTCTCCTACGAAAATAGGGATTTATAAACAGGTTTGTGATGTCCTTTTGCAAGGACGACAATCTGCTACTGGAACTACCAAATATCCATTAACACCGCAGCAAAAGCAAGCAGCTTTACAAGCACTGGCTTTGGAAATGACTAAGCATCAAGCACTTCAGTTTACCTTAGATGAAAAAAATCTGGATACTCATATTTTTCTCGCTAAAGATTGTCTGCAAGCAGAATTAACGGAAATGGGTGAAGCTGGACAAAAATTTACACCAGAAAATTTTATCGAAAAAGATGATCTTGGTGTGCGAGAATTGTTAAGCGATCGCAAACAAGAAAAACTCTATGAATTTACCCATCGCACATTTCAAGAATATCTCACATCTGTTGAACTGACAAAGACAGAACATCAGTCTGATTTATTAGCTGTTTTTACCCAAGATCAAGAACATCTGGATTGGTGGAGACAAACTATTTTATTCTATGCTGGTCAAGTCAAAATAGATAACCTAATTGATGCTGCTTTAAATAACCCCACGGTAGCTAATCTCACCCTAGCTTATGAATGTTTGCAAAACAAACTCAGAGTTAGTCCAGATAAGGAACAGCAACTACTTAACAAGGTAGAACAAGGGTTACAGTCGGATGATGTGGAAGTGTTTAAGTTAGCAGCATCGGTACAGCTAGAAAAACGCCTGAATTATCTTAACCAAGATTGTTTTTTAGGAAGTGAAGAAACAGAAAAAACAGAAGATATTTGGCAAGGAAAAGTAGTTGATGAAACAGAAATCACTTCAGCAGAATATCGGCTATTTTTGTTAGAAACAACCACCAACGATTTACAAAAAATTATAGAAAGTAATCACAGTGAAATAGAGTTTGTCAAAAGTAATGCTTTTTGTGCTTGGTTGAGTGAAAGAACTAAAGCCAGATTTGCAGAAGCAGGAATTTGTTATCAACGGGAAAAAGCAACGGACACATTTCGCTTAGTTCGGTTTCGCGTACCAGAAAAGTATCATCAACTCGCTTACTACTTAGCAGCAGGAATGTGGGAAGAAGCGGATAATGAAACATTAAAAGTGATGCTAGAAGTAGCAGGAAGAGAAAAACAAGGTTATTTAGAAATTGAAGACATTGAAAAATTTCCCTGTGAAGATTTGAGAATAATTGATCAACTATGGGTAAATTACAGTAATGGACATTTTGGTTTTAGTGTTCAGAAACAAATTTATCTCGAAGTGGGGGGAATTTTACTAGGACAACAAACAAATTCACCCCTGAAAAAAATTCTCACTCCCTTTTTATCCCTTTATAGCCGTTTAGGTGGTAAAGTAAGGGATGAAGATGAACAAATTTACGAAGCTTACCAACGTTTTGGCGATCGCGTGGAGTGGAAAGTGAATAACAAATGGATCGACAACAGCCTACGACATCAAGTAAAATATAGCACAAAAGCCCCAAGGGGACACTTACCTACCAGAATACCAGAAAAGTGCCAGTTCAATTATAAGCACCTCTCTTCTCTCGCGTCGAGACTTGTAAACTGTAACATATAAAGCTTTCAGAAGATTGTAAACATTTATTTCTGCCCCATTTCCCACGCAATAATCAGCATTTCATAAATCCGATACCTGGCACTGGGGGTTTATAGCAGTTAGCCTGGACAAATTTTTCTGCTACCTCCTGCACCTCCGTAGATTCTGTTACTTGCTGATTATTCCAAGGTAACAAAAGCCTGGTTTGAGGTTGCGTTTTGGGCGAGACATAGAGAAAAATTCTATCTTACCCTTAAACGATTCATGGAAATAAAGGACGATCAGATAAACGATCTTCATCCAGAGTATTTTTGAGAAAGTCCCAGGTTTTTTGATGTTCAGTAGCATCTTCATTTTCATTCAGCCAAGAGTCTAAAAGCTCAATTGCTGCTTGATTTTTTTGGGCTTGTTCTGGATTGATAATGGGTGAATTTTGTAAACTGCTCAAGATTTTATGTCGGGTCCCAATTTAGCAATTTCATAACCATGAGGATAGGTGCGAGTAGGATGGTCAATAAAAAAGTCAGATTGATTGGGTGCGGGAAAAAACTGTAAAATTCTACCTCTAATTTTCAAAATCTTTTCTACAGTTCTACACAAAAATGGTGCAGGATGTTCAAAACCAAAAGCATCCAACATCGTTGCATCTAATAAAGTATAAGTTAGTGGTTTTAAAGGTTTTTCTAGCCACTTAGGAAACCAACTTATAAATAAATCACGAGTTGATTCTCCAATTTTTCTATTATCATCAGAATATCTAAAGTTAGCTTTTTCATAATCTAGATTATATCTTTCAAATTCTTGGTATGTATCCGGGATATTTTCAATATCCATCAGTTGACCAATTTGTCGCCAAAAATAAAAAGTTGCTAACTTTTCATTTTCACACATTAACCGCCAACCAAAACGTTGATTCCAGCGAATTGGTTCATAAATAAAAGTTGAAAGCACATATAAAAAATCAGTATTATCTATCTGAAAACGCCGATGAATTGAGTTCATTTTCTGTAATGCTTCTTGACCTCTTTCACTTTCATAACCCCATTTAATAATCTCCGTTAACATGATAGATGTATCATCATAACGTTTTTGGGGTCGATGAATAAATTCTCCTGTTTTATTCAACAATTTAGAAATACTAGGAATGCAATAAGTTCGCATCAAAGCAACTTCTAAAGCCCGAAGACTATCCCAAGGAAATTCATATCCAAGAATCAAATAACAAATCTGCCAATGATCCTTTTCTGGATCAAGTTGCTGAATTAGTTGTAGGTTTTTGTAGCGATTTATCATTTCCTGAACATCCTATTTATTAACTTCCAATATTTGCGAAGTTTCTAACCTATCCATCCACTTTTCTAAATAAACCTGATTAGCAGTTTGTTCAGATAAATCTTCAGTATCCAAAGCATAAGGCATCAGTCCTAAAATTGCAGCAGTAGTTACACAAAACATCGACTTTTGGAAACTCATACAAATTTGCACTCGCAAATCATCTTCACCTCTCAAACTGCGACGATAAACATTATGTAAATATTCTGGTAAATAATGGCGCATATCTTGCATTAATAATGTGGGAGGAATACCTGCACCACCAATAGGCAAAGGATCGGCGTATAATGCACCATATTGAAATCGAGATTGATCTGGAGGAACTTGATATGCTTGTGCATTCAAGGAAACTGTACCCAAAAATGGAGTTCCTCGGAAAAATACAGCCTCTACATAGGGAATTGCCGTATCTGCAAGAAAGGTTAAACCAACGGATTTGGGAATAATATCATAGACTTTACCAGCTATTTCTACATCGTAGGTAATAGGTTTTAAAGCATCTGCTACCAAACCAGCTTTAATATGATCTACAACTTCAGGAATTGTTTTAATCTTTCCTTGGTCATAAAGGTCTGATAAGCTGAGGAACATATCAGCCATGACGCGCCAAAATTGACCCAAACCACTGTAATAGGCAGATACTCGCAACTGTTCAATTAAAAAATCAGGAAACAGTTGATGAATACCTAACATTAAAGGATTGTTTTTTAATTTAGCATTAATCACGACTTTGCATCTATCAGCAAATTCTGGACTATCTAAATATGTATCTAACCCACCACCACCATGCCACATCATGGTTTTCATGCAATATTCTGCATATTCAAAATTAATTCTGTCATGCCATAAATGCCGGATTAATTTAGAGGAAGAAACTTCCCCATCAAAATATTTAAAAAAGGGGAAATTTACTAAAAATTGATGTTCTGCGATGTAAATAAGATTTTTAGAATAAGCATCTAACACTACACCATAACTTTTGAGGATGCCGACAACTTCTAAAACATTGTCGGGACTATCTTTAAGTAATGCTTGACCAGTTTTCAAGCGATTAATATACTCAGACAAGGGATGATTAACAGGTTTATTTTTCATATTAAGCATTAGTTTTAGCTCCCACTATCTCCTATAATGGTATCGGTATTTATAGATTTTAACAAAAATTAAGCTATTTTTGGAGGAAAAATCCTATAATAGTGATTTTTAATGCCGTTTATTAGTTTATTCTTTCAACCGAAAGGAATCTCAGATATTTTCAGTTATTTGAATTTGTAAATAAAACATCTAGCGTTACAGGTTTCTCGGAAAAAGCTCTTCTTAATTTAAGGCGCATTCTGCTCCCTTCCACACGACTAGATATAGTTTGACAGATATCTGCATGAGAAATATCATGTTTATTACCTGTATCATACACACAAAAAGCTTTGAGGTTATCATTAGTTTTTAGTGATCTGACATTTTCACAAGTTGTATAAATAAAACCCAAAAAACTTCTATCTTTACCTCTTTGCTGATCTAGGTTTAGTTTATATTCAACTTTTTTATTTAATTCTTCTAGTGATGTATATATTTTTCTGTTTACTGACATACCTTTATCTTTAGCATCATCAAAGGCTAGAGAGTTGATTTTTCCAGTTTCTTGATCTATATGAATGGGTGAATAAATTTGTCTGATTAGTATTTCATCATCTTCTATAATACCTGGAGAATATTTACTAACTGAAACCTTTTCACAATTACATTGAGAATCATTGTTTTGGACAAACTTACATCTATTGGATGTTACGTTATAAATTTCTGAACAATTCATAGAAAATTAAATTTTCTTGATTAACTTAATTAAGTTGTTTGGTAATTCATTTACCTCTTGAATAGATACAGATTCTTCTCCTATTTCCAAATCACTATCTGTTCCGTAGTACCAAAATGTTCCATCACCTTCAAAACATACTTCAGCATAAATATTGTCTTTTTCCCAAAATAAACCAACTATTCCTGTACCACTTAGCATTGGTTTAGGTAATGATATGGAATTAGGTAAACTTTTTACGAAATAAATTGTTTCTGCAATTGTTTTTGATTGAGGTGCAATTCCTTGATATCCATCCCAATCATCAAGTAAAGACAAATAATTACGTATTTCATTAATTAGTTTAGCTTTTTTTATTACTTTATTAAGCCTAATTTCTTCATTTTCAAAAGCAACACATTTGTGATAGTATTGGTTTGTTTGTACTTTCTGCATTTGCATGGAAATAGAATTTATTGTCTTTGTTTTCCGCAGAAACTCGTAATTATATTTTAATAAGTAAGATTTTTCAGGTTGTGACTTTATCTTTAACATTTTTATTCTCCATCACTTTCTTGTAAGGTTAAACCTGCCAAAGTTTTAATGATTTCCTCTTTATGACTGTCTATAACACTAATGATTTCTAACTCGTCAGTTTTAACTTGCTTTAAGAATCTAGCGCATACTTTGAGCAAAGTAATTGTGGGAATAGCTATCTGTACTTTTAATTCTTCTTCTATTTGCTTTTCGTCATTATCTTCTGAAATATCTACAACAGAGTAAAAATTTAGTTTGCTTACGGTTGAACCAACCATAATACCTGCGCCATCAGCATATATTTCTAAGTGTTTTGATTTCATATATAAAATCCTTTAGTTTGTTTTGTTTTCTCTGTAGTTGCTGTGAATTATTTATCAATAATAACATGATATAGATATTTTAAGCACAAAATTATTGATTAATACTGGTTACTATAATTGGGAATATCAAACTAAATTTTCCCAATCTCTAGTATCCATGATTGAACTTTTGCTTTTACTCTGATATCAGAGTATTTGAGTCAATAGGTTCTGTGTATTTACCATTCCTTGAATCGTAGCTTCTGTCCAATGCACTAACCAAGAGGGTTGGATGCCAAAAATCACAATTAACACAGCTAAGATAAATGCAGGAATGCGATCGCTCCAATAAACTCGTGGTAAATTCATTACCTGTGCAGATAAACGCCCAAAAAAGGCACGATTGAGCAGAATTAGGAAGTAAACAGCAGTTAAACCTGTACCAAGCATTGAAATCAGGGTTTGGACTGGGAAAACCGCAAAACTACCTCGAAAAATAATGAATTCGGAAATAAAACCAACCATTCCTGGTATACCTGCGCTGGCCATGACTCCTAAAACCATCAATGTGCCGATCACAGGCATTCCTCGTTCTGGGTTTAGTAATCCCCGAATCACGTCTAAATCTCGGCTACCAGCTTTTTTATACACAACTCCTACTAGCAGAAACATGAGGGCAGAAATTAAGCCGTGACTGATCATTTGCATTACAGCACCCAAGACGCTTAAAGGTGTAGCTGCTGCTGCTGCTAACAAAATATAGCCCATGTGTCCGATAGAACTATAGGCTACCATTTTTTTCATGTCAGTTTGAGCGATCGCACAGGAAGCACCAAACAGCACACTAATCACTGCCCATGTTGCTAACCAAGGTGCTACATATACCCAAGCATCTGGTAACAAGTTCATCCCAAACCTCAGTAAGCCGTAAGTTCCTAATTTCAACAATACCCCAGCTAAAAGCACAGAAATCGGTGTAGAAGCTTCAACGTGGGCATCTGGCAACCAAGTATGAAAGGGAACTAAAGGAATTTTAATCCCAAACCCTACCAAAATTCCTACTAATAGCAATATTTGTGTTGCCAAAGATAGATGACTGGTGTTTAAGGTTGCTAGTCCAAAACTAGGAGAATTACTTAACCAAACCATGCCCAAGAAACTGGCTAAAATTAAGATTCCCGAAACTGCGGTATAAATCAGAAACTTCGTAGCCGCATAACCCCGTTTTGCACCACCCCAAATTGCAATCAAAAGATATAGGGGAATCAATTCCAACTCGTAAAACAGGAAAAACAATAATAAATCCTGTGCCAAAAAAGCTCCAATTACACCAGCACCAAGCAGTAGGATCAACGAGTAGTAAAATCTCGGACGCTGAAGAGATTCATCGGTACTGTAGATTGCAATACAGGTTAAAAGTCCATTCAACAATAGCAATGGCAATGATAAACCATCTATGCCCAAATTATAGTTTAAACCTAAAGCATCTATCCAGGGTAAAGATTCAGCAAACTGTATGCCGACTTCCCCAGGATTAAATTGAATTGTGAGGAAGACTGTCCACAGGAATATAATTACCGCAAAGGCCAACGCTACTCCACGGGCTATTTTTCCACTAATAGCAGCGGGATAAAAACCGATTAACGCTGCACCCAGTAAAGGCAACAAAATCAACGTACTCAACATCATAAGCTTGTCATTGGTCATTGGTCATTGGTCATTGGTCATTGGTCATTGGTCATTGGGTAATTAATCTTCCCCTGCTTCCCTTGCCCCTGTCACCTGTCACCTGTCACCTGTCACCTGTCACCTGTTCTTAAAAAGGCAATTTATCCAGTAAACCTAATGACCAGCTAATGAAGAAACCAAGGACGCTGATCACTACGAGAATGGTTAACATATAGGCTTGGGATTGACCGGAAATACTGTATTTTAAACTTTGTCCGCCGAAAATAGCTGCAAAGCCGACTAAGTTAACTAAACCATCGACTAAATAGCGATCGCACCAAGCGGATATCTTCGATAATAATGCTACAGCACTAACTATGGTGAGGCGATAAACTCTGTCAATGTAAAAATCATAACCCAGCAAATCTTGAACAAATCTCCAACCTAGAATTGTGGATCTTGACCAACCTTTGTGCAGGTAAATTGTTGAGCCAATACTCACCCCTAATATGGTAGAAGCTAACAAAGACAGGGTTATGTACCAATCAATACTTTCCCAGTCTGGTAGTAAGTACCATTGCTGAAGCATCAGCGGTAATAATAGGGTCAATATAGTTAAAGTCACCATTGGGAAAGCCATTTGCCAACCAACTTCTGGGGCGCGGCGCGTTTTCTGTTGTGGTTCTCCCCAGAAAATCAATCGAAAAACCCTGGTTAAATTCAAGGCTGTCAAGCCATTAACTAATACTAAAACTGCAATTACCCAAGGGCTAACTTTCACTAAGCCATCAGCCCAAGCCAACATTGCCCAAAAGCTGCCTAGTGGTAGTAGTGTCACCATCCCTGCTGAACCAACCACAAAGGCTGTAGTTGTAGCTGGCATCCGTGACCACAAACCACCCATTTCTGTCAAGTCTTGACTTTGGGTAGTATATATGATAGAACCAGAACTCATAAATAATAAAGCTTTGGCGATCGCATGAGTTAACAGCAACATCAAGGCCACACCACCTTGTTCTAAACCCACTGCCAAAAACACTAATCCCATATAGGCACTGGTGGAATGAGATAAAGCTCGTTTAATATCAATCTGAGCTAGTGATACTAATGTTGCTCCCACCGCAGTTACTGTACCCATAACTACCAAAGCATTCAGCGCCACTGGGGATAGGGCTAATATTGGTTGAATTTTGTACAATACATAAGCCCCACCACCCACTACCAAGGAGTTTCGCATTACTGAAGCGGGGTTTGGTCCTTCCATCGCCTCATCTAACCACAAATGTAGGGGAAACTGAGCGCACTTACCAGCAGGACCAGCAATCAAAGCTATACCTAGTAATGTAGATGTTAATGGGCTTAAATTGGCACTTTGCACCCACTCATACAAGTCGGAAAAGTTCAAACTACCAGCTTGGGTAGAAAGGGCAACTACACCCATCAACAATAATAAATCTCCCACCCGCTTGGTTAAAAACGCATCTCGCGCTGCCGTGACTACCAGTGGTTGAGCATACCAAAAACCAACTAGCAAGTAAGTGGAAAGAGTTAGGACTTCCAATAAAGCATAACTTAAAAACAAAGAATCACTGATCGCTAAACCAGTCAGGGCGGCTTCAAAAAATCCCAGTAACCCAAAAAACCTGGCTAAAGACCAGTCTTTTTCCATGTAACCCAAGGCATAAATTTGGGCTAATAGACTTAATCCTGTGATCAAAACTATTGCCCCAATACTCACGGGTGATAGTTCTAAAGCAAAGGTTAACTTAAAATCTGCTGCTTGAAACCAAGTAATTACTAAGATTTCTGGATCTCGATTCCAGATATCTTGAAATACGAATAAGCTATGGATAAAAGCCAATAAGGTCGCCAATAAATTCAAGTAGGCCGCAGGTCTAGGTCCCGTACTTTGAATTAATCCTATACCCCACGGCAATGTTAAAATTGCACCGAGTAAACTATAAAAAGGTACGAACCAACTTGTAAAAAATAGAAACTCATTCATTTAAATTTTCCTTGACGACTTAAACTTTAGTTTCTTAAACAGTTTGAAAAAATCCTGCGCTTTTAAAAAAGTTAACTTTGAAAAAAAATCAAAACTTTCTTAAATATTTTTCAAATAAACTTGACCACGTCTTTTACTTTAACATTCGCTATTAAATGGCAGTTAAATATAACTTTACATAGTTAAAAGCATTTACTAATATTTACAAATTCTCTGCTTGTCAATTTGTATTTCTACTATGAACAAAGAATTTTATCAGTTGTATTTAAGAAACTTATATATTTTTCATTGAATCCATAAGCAAATACCAAAAATTGAGGAAAGACTGAGACGGTAGAATATACAGCCTGTGGTCAATCCTGACCAGATATAGTTAGCCCTGGTTATGAATGAGATTTTCTAAATCTAATTAAAGAAATTATAAAGCATAAGTGGCTACTCTAGGAAACCGTGAACTTTGATCAAATTTAGGAGTGTATTAAGTTTTGTTAAGTTTTCTAAAACTTTTTTATTACAAACTATTATAGTAATTTATGTTGCCAGGGATGCCAAGGTTTCATATCCTTAATTTTAGAAGTATTTTCTTCGCTCAAGATCAGCATCCCCGTCAAAAATTTCCACCCATAGTACAGATTGATTAAATTTTTAGGAGTTCTGCGATGCCAATTGCAGTTGGAATGATTGAGACTAAAGGCTTTCCGGCAGTAGTAGAAGCTGCTGATGCGATGGTGAAAGCAGCCCGTGTAACTTTAGTAGGATATGAAAAAATCGGTAGTGCGCGTGTTACCGTGATTGTCCGGGGTGATGTATCTGAAGTCCAAGCTTCAGTAGCCGCCGGAGTAGAAGCAGCTAAAAGAGTAAATGGTGGTGAAGTATTATCAACTCACATCATTGCTCGTCCCCACGAAAACCTAGAATATGTGTTACCGATTCGGTATACAGAAGCGGTAGAACAGTTCCGCACTTAAAAGCTTTTAAACAAAGTGATTAACGGGGTTGCTTGCTTGAGTAGAAATATTTGCCTGTCGTAAAAATTGATTTAAGGACTTAAAATAATGTCAATTGCAGTAGGAATGGTTGAGACACTGGGCTTTCCAGCAGTAGTAGAAGCTGCGGATGCGATGGTAAAAGCTGCTCGCGTTACCTTAGTAGGCTATGAAAAAATTGGTAGTGGTCGTGTGACTGTCATTGTTCGCGGCGACGTTTCCGAAGTACAAGCTTCAGTAGCGGCTGGAGTTGACAATGTGAAGCGAGTTAATGGTGGACAAGTGCTGTCTACTCACATCATTGCTCGTCCTCACGAAAACTTGGAATACGTTCTCCCCATTCGTTATACAGAAGATGTAGAACAATTCCGGGAAAGTACAAACGCAATTCGTCCTTTCGGTAGAAGACCATAATCTTAGAATGCAAATTGCCAAAGTTCGTGGCACAGTAGTTAGCACCATACAAGATCCTAGTCTGAGGGGTGTAAAACTGCTGATGTTGCAATTAGTAGATGAAAACGGCAATCTCCTACCTAAATATGAGGTAGCATCTGATAATAGCGTAGGAGCAGGCATAGATGAGTGGGTACTTGTTAGCTGTGGTAGTGCAGCTCGTCAAGTTCCTGGCAATGAAAAACGCCCAGTAGATGCCGCCGTGGTGGCGATTATTGATACTATTTACGTAGAAGATCGCCTCATTTACAGCAAAAAAGACCAATATAGATAGTCATTAGTCATTAGTCATTAGTCATTAGTTTTTGATAACACTGACAACTGGCAACTGACAACTGACAAAAAGCTTATTTCAGGAGGAATCTCGCGATGGCAGTCCGCAACACGGCGGCCCCCCCAACCCCGTGGTCAAGGAGTTTAGCTGAACCCGATATCCATCAAACCGCTTATGTACATTCTTCTTGTAATCTCATTGGGGATGTACACCTGGGTCAGAATGTGATAATTGCTCCAGGAACTTCGATTAGAGCAGATGAAGGAACACCTTTTTCTATTGGTGAAAATACTAATATTCAAGATGGTGTAGTCATTCATGGGTTGGAGCAAGGCCGAGTAATTGGTGATGATGGCAAAGAATACTCGGTATGGATTGGTAAAAGTGCTTCTATTACCCACATGGCGCTGATTCATGGGCCAGCTTATGTTGGGGAAAGTTGCTTTATTGGTTTTCGCTCCACCGTCTTTAATGCCAGAGTAGGAGCAGGGTGCATCGTCATGATGCACGCATTAATACAAGATGTAGAAATTCCACCAGGTAAATACGTAGCTTCTGGCTCGATAATTACTACACAGCAGCAAGCTGATCGATTGCCAGATGTACAAGCTCAGGATCAGCAATTTGCTCACCACGTTGTGGGGATTAATCAGGCTTTGCGGACTGGTTATCGCTGTGCGGAAGATCTTAAGTGTATTGCCCCGATTCGGGATGAGATTAATCTTTCCGGGGCTAAATCTTATACAAGTATTGTTGTTGACGAATTAGAAAGGAGTAGTGAAGTGGCGAGCAAATTGGGTGCAGAAACAGTAGAACACGTGCGTTATTTACTGAATCAAGGGTATAAAATTGGTACTGAACACGTTGATCAAAGACGTTTCCGTACAGGTTCTTGGCAAAGTTGCCAGCCAATTGAACCCAGGTCTTTAGGGGAAGCAATCTCCGCACTAGAATCTTGTCTAACAGACCACAGTGGCGAGTACGTGCGTTTGTTTGGCATTGACAATGGTAGAAAACGGGTATTAGAAACCATCATTCAACGTCCCGATGGCGTAGTCGCCAGTACATCCGGTTTTAAAGCTCCTGCTGCTGGATCTTACAGAAGCTACAACGGTAACGGTAACAGTAACGGTAACGGTGCAGTTGCCAGTGGTAGCCTGAGCGACGAAACTATCAACCAAATTCGCCAACTTTTGGCGAATGGTTACAAAATTGGTACAGAACACGTAAATGAGCGTCGTTTCCGTACAGGTACATGGGAAAGTTGCGAACCCATTGAAACCACTTCTGCAAATGCAGTAGTTACTGCTTTGGAAGAATGTATGGTCAATCATCAAGGCGAATATGTACGGTTAATTGGTATTGATAGCAAAGCCAAACGTCGCATATTAGAAACCATTATTCAACGTCCTAACGGTCAAGTAGCAGTATCTTCTGGTAGTGCAAAAACAGCAGTAGCTTCATACAGTGGTGGAACAGCAACAGCAACCAGTACCCGTTTGAGTGCAGAAGTAGTGGACCAACTGAGACAGTTGTTAACAGGTGGGTTTAAGATTAGCGTTGAACACGTAGACCAACGTCGTTTCCGTACAGGGACTTGGGCCAGCTGTGGTCAAATTCAGGCTACATCAGAAAGAGAAGCGATCGCCGCCTTAGAAGCTATCATTTCTGAATATGCAGGTGAATACGTGCGTTTAATTGGAATCGACCCCGCAGCGAAACGCCGCGTGTTGGAAGCAATTATCCAACGTCCATAATTTAGGTGACAGGTGACAGGTGACAGGTGACAGGTGACAGGTGACAGGTGACAGGTGACAGTGAAAAGGAAAGGAAAGGAAAGGGAGCAGAGGAGCAGAGGAGCAGAGGAGCAAATTTTTCCCCAGTTCCCAGTTCCCAGTCCCCAATCCCCAATCCCCAATCCCCAATCCCCAGTCCCCAGTCCCCAGTCCCCATATAAACTTAACTTTCAATACTCATTCTTCCGGCTTCCGAGGTAATAAATTCCATGTCTGTGCCGTTGCTTCGCCTCAGCGACAGATTTGATTCTTATATTAGTGGTGAGGTGAATATTCATCCTAGCGCGGTGATAGCACCAGGGGTGATACTCCAAGCAGCTACCAACAGTAAAATAATTATTGGACCTGGAGTCTGTGTTGGCATGGGGTCAATTCTCCAGGTTAATGAAGGTATCCTAGAAATAGAAGCTGGAGCAAACCTGGGAGCCGGCTTTTTGATGATTGGTCAAGGCAAAATTGGAGCTAGTGCTTGTATTGGTGCAGCTACGACAGTATTTAACTGTTCTGTTGCACCTCAGCAAGTTGTAGCACCAGGTTCGATTTTGGGAGACAGTAGTCGGCAAATTGATGAAAATCAACCGGAAGTAACAACTTCCGCAAATACCACTTCTGCAAATCCCCCAGAAACACAACCAGAGGAAAAGGTAAGTAATTATACTAAATTTTCTGCTGCTGCATTTGTAGATTTCCAACAAAAATCTACTTCCGTATCTTCTCCTTCTCCTATCCCCAAAAGCCAGTCTCCTCCAGTGGCAGAAACCCTGCCAACACAGCAGGTTACTGACTCCACAGCAACAGAAACAAATCTCCCAGGTTCTCCAGAAACTAACTCTCAAGAATCCGAAACCAGTCCAGCGAACTCTGAAGCCCCTAATACTTTCGGGTCTCAGATATATGGACAAGGAAGCATTAACAGACTGTTAACCACATTGTTTCCCCATCGGCAATCCTTGAGCGACGAAAACTCTGACAATTTCTCAGAGTAAGTGTTAATTGTTAGTTGTCTTTCTTTGCGATTATCCTGGAGAATTTATGATGGAAACATCTAATCAACGCGCTCTTAGCACTATCCAGCCATCACGTCGCCGTCATCGAGACAACTTCAAGGATACTGCCTTGGGTTTAGTATCGACACTCAGTTTTCCGGCTATAGTTGGAACAGCTGACATGATGTTGAAATCTGCTGGAGTTCACCTAGTGGGTTACGAAAAAATTGGCAGTGGTCACTGTACAGCCATTGTCCGGGGTGGCATTGCTGATGTACGTCTGGCAGTAGCAGCTGGTGTTCAAACTGCTGAACAATTTGGTCAATTGGTTTCTAGCTTGGTGATTCCCAGACCTTATCCCAATCTTGATATTGTGCTGCCAATTACTACCCGTATCAGTAAATTAATGGAGGAAGGTAGTTACAGCCAACTGAGTAATCAAGCTATTGGCTTAGTGGAAACACGGGGTTTTCCGGCAATGGTAGGTGCTTGTGATGCCATGCTGAAATCTGCTCATGTTCATTTAGCAGCTTATGAAAAAATTGGTGCGGGTTTGTGTACGGCGATAATTCGCGGTTCTGTAGCTAATGTGGCCGTAGCTGTAGAAGCGGGAATGTTTGAAGCAGAACGTATTGGAGAATTGAACGCAGTGATGGTGATTCCTCGTCCCTTGGATGAAATGGAGTTAACTTTGCCTGTGGCTAGTTGTTGGATAGAAGAACGTGAAGCGTTAAACATACCCTTAAATATCAGGGATAAAATTGTCGATGCAGAAGCTGTAGAGTTGCCTGATTTGGCTCAATTGCCTGTAAAAGTGAAGGAAGAATTATGGATTGATGAATGATCAATAATCAATTATTTTCGACATTCAACATTCATTTGGGTAGGAGCAGGTATCTTTTGGAAATATCTTACTTTTTAGGATGTTTTGATGATCATAACTTCTCAATTCCATAAGTCCAATACTGCACTTCTGATAGCGAAGATAGACTTTTATCTATACTTAGACTCATAACTTAGTATGTGTGCCAATACATAATTTGTTAGTGTTAAGTGATACTAAATATATGTTTACGAATTGCTATTAGAGGAGAGTCACCTTGAACCAAGCGACATTGCACCAGTTGAAGGTGTTCGAGGCTGCTGCACGGCACGGTAGCTTTACTCGTGCTGCTGAAGAATTATTTCTCACCCAACCTACTGTGTCGATGCAAATCAAGCAACTGACAAAATCGGTAGGATTGCCATTATTTGAGCAGGTGGGGAAACGCCTATTTCTGACAGAAGCGGGACGAGAGTTATTTGCCACTTGTCGGCAGATTTTTGAGACCATAGCCCAATTTGAAATGACAGTGGCAGATTTGAAAGGGCTAAAGCAAGGTCAGTTACGACTGGCTGTGATTACTACAGCAAAATATATTATCCCGCGTTTATTGGGTCCATTTTGCCAGCTTTACCCTGGGATTGATATCTCCCTGCAAGTTACCAATCATGAAGGGATTTTGGAGCGGATGATTGGTAATTTGGACGACTTGTATATTATGAGTCAGGTTCCAGATCATGTAGATGTCAATTTAGAGCCTTTTTTAGAAAATCCTTTAGTAGTTTTTGCCCCAGTTAATCACCCTTTGGCAAAGGAAAAAAATATTCCTATAGAACGTTTGTCTGAGGAACCGTTTATTATGCGCGAACCTGGTTCTGGTACTCGTCGCGCTGTACAGTCTCTTTTTGACGAACATCAAGTCAAGGTGAAGGTAAAACTAGAATTAGGAAGTAATGAAGCGATTAAACAAGCAATAGCTGGAGGCTTAGGAATCTCAGTGTTGTCTCGTCATACCTTACTCACAGATGCTCATCAGTTCAGCATTTTGGATGTGCAGCATTTTCCGATTAAGCGCACTTGGTATATAGCTCACCCATCTGGCAAACAGTTGTCTATTGTAGCTCGTACTTATTATGAGTATCTGCTAGAAGCAGCAAGAAAAATTGTTGAACAGGATCTTTCACCTCTAAGTATTACGGTTGAGCGACTTCCAGAATAAAGTTGACATCTGAAAACTTCCTTCCTTCTTGACGGTGTAACTGCAAACCATTGACAATTAACCAACAGGACTATTAAACCAGTAAACAGTTATCACAGATCACGGTAGGAGATTTAGCCCCTATCGCTGAAATTGATAACTGATAACTGATAATTTTTAAACATGGTGGAAAACTGGCAATGGTGAATCAAGAAGTATCATCTTGGCGCAAAACAATACAAAGCCAGATTGTTGCTGTCACCGTCTATGGTGATAAAGCTTTAGTTACAAGACGGGGTGTAATATCCTTAACAGGAGATGAACGAGAGTTATTAATTACACCATTGCCTGTAACTCTGGAAACTGATTCTGTGCGGGTAAATGGCAATGGTACGGTGGGAGTGCGGTTACTGGGAGTCAGCAGCGATCGCATTTATACTACTGAACCTGTGGCGGATAGAGTAGCACAGTTGACGAGACAAATTCAGCAATTAGAAGCAGAAAAGCGCCATCTCCAAGCCCAAATAGATGCTTTGGCATTACAATCTAGTTTTATTAATGGTTTGAGTGACAAAACGGAAGAACCTTTTGCTCAAAGTTTGTCACGGAAAAACCTCAGTTTGAGTGAAACTTTGGATTTTCTCAACTTTATTGGTAGTCAGTATAGCGAATATGCGATCGCCTCTGGAGAATGTAAAACCCAACAGCAAGAATTAGAAAAACAATTACAACCTCTTCGCGCTACATTACAAAAAATCCAAACTCCTCATCCTAAAGAAAGTTTAAATGTAATTGTCGAAGTAGAAGTTGCTGGGGCTGGTGAATTTGAATTAGAAATTTCTTATGTGGTAAATCGTGCTAGTTGGAAACCCATTTATGATTTGCGGGTTGATAGTAAAAATAATCTTCTGCATTTAACCTATTTAGCAGAGGTTAATCAAACTACAGGGGAAGATTGGATAGATGTACCGCTGACTCTTTCTACAGCGAAACTAGGTTTAGGTTCGCTACCACCCAAATTAAAACCTTGGTATATTGATACTCCACGTATTCGCACTAACGATACTCTAAGTGTTCAGCGATCAATGTCTCCTCCACCTGCTATGGCAGTGCTTTTACCTGCTGCTGCTAGTATGCCAAAATCAGCAACAGAGGAGAATGAAGACAATTTGATTGATGCGGAAACAGTTGTTTCTGAAGTATCTAAACAAGGAAATGTTGTTACATTTAAATTGAATAGTAGTGGCAATATTCCTAGTGATGGAACACCTCATAAAACTACAATTTTTCAAGCTGATTATCCTTGTAATTTCAATTATGTGGGAATGCCACGATTAGTTAGTTTTGCTTATTTGCAAGCTATTGTAAAAAATAGTCCTGATGGTGCAACTTTATTACCAGGGAAAGCAAATATTTTTCGTGATACGATTTTTGTTGGTACAAGTCAATTAACGAATATTGCCCCAGGACAGGAATTTAAGATTAATTTGGGTATAGATGAAGGTTTAAAAATTGAACGTAATTTAATTGAACGTCAGGTTGATAAGAAATTGATGAGCAGTCAACGTAGAGTTACTTATGCTTATCGGGTGGTAGTTAGTAATTTGTTAAATCAAGCAGCAAATTTGAAGTTAACTGAACAATTACCAGTTAGTAAAAATGAACAAATTAAGGTGCGTTTAACTCGTTCTAATCCACAAATTCAATTAAGTGAAATGGGTATTTTGGAATGGGAGATTGTGCTTGCAGCGCACGAACAACAGGAGGTTTATTATCAGTTTACTGTTGAGCATCCACCGGAGTTAGCGGTTTTGGGTTTGGATATTTAGAAGATAATTCTACACGCACTTAATTAAAGATTCAGTTTCCATAAAAAGAGGGTTATCATATAAATGATGATTACTTATCATGTTTAAATTCGTTTAATTTGAAGGGTTTAATAAAAATTATGAAAGTAAAATCTATTTCCTTTGAAAATTACAAAGCATTTTATGAAAAACAGACAATGCAATTAAAACCAATTACTATTTTGATTGGTAAAAATAGTTCTGGTAAAAGTTCTATTGCTAAACTGTTTACGTTACTGGAAACTTCGCTCAAGGGAGATATAGATGAACCTCTGTTATTAAAAAATAACGGAGTGGAATTAGGTGCAGATTTTGATAATTTATTCCCTGATAATAATCCTGGAGGAATTAGTTTAAATTTTCAAATTATATTTGAGAATAATATACAAATAGAAGTTGGGTTACTAAAAAAAGTAAATGGTTATGGTTTAGATATTTTTAATTGGAAATATAAAGATAATAACCAGGAATTTGATTTACAAGATATGAATAATATGAACCCTTTTACTAAGGGATACATTAATGAGATTGATCAAAAATTTTATGAGTGCAAATTTAAAGGTTTTACACCCACTGAATTTATAAAAGAAGACACAAATGAAAATTTATCTGCAAACTTTACAATACCAAAAATTGATGTAGATTATATTGGACCTTTTAGAATTTTGCCTACAAGATGCTTTTCTTTACCTGGAAAAACGAAATTTAGAGATACAGGTATTACAGGTGAAAATGCTTATATAATGCTTGGAGTCAGTAAATTAGAGAAAAAAGATAATTTGTATCAGAAGGTGGGAGAGTGGTATAAGGAACATTTTGACGGTTGGGAATTGATAGTAGATGATACAAGTAAAAGACCTCTTATCCAAATTCTACTTTCTAAAAATGATACTGAAGTAAATATTATGGATGTGGGACAAGGAATGAACCAAGCATTACCTTTAGTTGTTCGTGCTAATGTTACTGATAGACCTGATTCAATAATTGTTTTAGAACAACCAGAATTACATTTACATCCTGCTGCACATGGTGATTTAGCTGAGTTATTTGCAAAGTCAGCAAAGGAAAATAATCAGACTTTTATTATTGAAACTCATTCTGAGAATATTATCTTGCGCTTGCGTAAGTTGATAGTTGAAAATGATTTTGGTTTCACCAAAGATGATTTAATAATTTACTGGATAGAAGATGCTGAATTGAAAGGTAAAGAACTACGGGAAATAACTGTTGAGGAGGATGGGGTTTTAACTGATTGGCCAGAAGGTGTTTTTACTGAAGGCATGAAAGAAATATTAGAAATGCAAAAAGCACTGAGAAGAAAAGAACAATAACTATAACCAGGATACCAATATGATCATATCTTTTAACCCTGCAATTTTTCAAACTCAAGACGATGATATGCAGTCTATTCTAGCTGATATCCTTATTGAGCTTCTTCAAGATAATCATTTTATAGATCCTAGCAGTATTGAAAGTATTTTTTTTGATAATGACAATAAATATATTTTTAATCAAAATAAAATTGCTCAATCTCATTTGTCAGACGCTAAAAGGCAAAATTTAAAAGATTATATTGAGAAGAAAATACATCAAAATATTACTAAATTGTATAGAAATCATCTTACTCATTTACCTATTGGAAATAATTCTGAAGAAATACACCCCAAGGATGCTTATAAAATTCTGACAGAGCGTTCTAAAATTATCGTAGAAAATGGAATTAATGATTGGAAATTTATTTTGGGTATCTGCCAAAAATATAGTAATAGTAAAATAAAGAGAAAATCTATTTATCAATTATTAAAGAAAGCAATTAGTCAGGAAATGATAGAACCTGATCATGCTGGTGGTATTGGGGATGTTATCAAAATTACAGAACGTTGGATAAATGCTGATCGCTATCATAATATTTATCAATATAAATTAATGGCTATTTTTGATAGTGATAAAGAAATTAGAAATGGTTTCAAAACACCTCATATAGACAAAATTGGATATTTTAAAAGAAAAGAAATTAAAAATATTCAACCCAGCAATTATGAATATGATGCTAACGACTTAATTATATGGCATATTCTATACAAGAGAAAAATAGAAAATTATATTCCTTTAGATATATTGTTTGATAAAGCTCCATTAATTACTCAAACACAGAAAAATGATTTACTTAGTAAAAGTGAAAGTGATCTAGATTTTATAGACTATAATAAGGACAATAACGATATAGGTCAAATAAATATCAAAGAGGAATTTCCAAAAATGTTTCTTGGTAATTTTTCTTACCATCTACTTGAAAAAAGATGTGAACATCACAAAGTGAGAATTGAATTACCTGATGGAACAATAGAGGAAATTTCCGAACTTGAACAAATTTTACTCAAAATAGTGAAAATAATATGAATAATAAAATAAGTGTAAAACCAGATATCATATTTATTGAAGACTTATTAAAAGATATAGCTAGTGGGGAATATAAAATACCTGTATTTCAAAGAGAATTTGTTTGGCAAACTTCTCAAATGCTTGAGTTATTTGATAGTATTTTGAAAGGCTATCCTATAGGAAGTTTATTATTTTGGAATACTCAAGGATATGAAACTAAAGATAAAATAGGACCTTATATTATTACAAAAAACAATAATAATAACACTAAATATATTTTAGATGGTTTTCAAAGGATATCAACATTGTTTGGCGCTTTAATTAATCCTAAAGATTTTCCTGAGAAGAATGAAGATGATGTAAATGATTTTTTGATTTATTTTGATATTAAAGAGAATAACTTTAGTAAAAAGACTAAAAAAGAGAATATTTTTTCAATACCCTTATACAAGGTTTATGACAATCGTGAATTATTTGATTTTGTTCGTCAGTTAGATAGAGAAAATATTACAGAAATTGAAAAAGAGCAATACATTGATAATCTTAGAAATTTACATGACATATTACATAAGTATAAATTACCTTATGTAGAGATAAAAGGAGGTGATATAAAAAGTGCTGTGGAAATTTTCTCAAGAGTAAATTCAACAGGAACAGAAATTTCTGAAGACTTTATGCTCTCAGCACTTAGCTATAATCAAGAAACAGGATTTTTACTGAGTGAATCAATTACTGAATTTTTAAATAGTCTCAATATTTATAATTTTGAAGACTTAAAAAGAGATATAATTTTAAACTGTATTGCTAATAATATTAATAATGTAGATGGTAAGATTTATTTTGATGTAAAGCTAGAAGAATTAAGATATCAAGCTGATTTAGAGTCATGTACAAATAATGCTTACAACTATATTAAGCAAGCAGTTGAGTTCCTATATAAAAGATTATTTGTAATAAATTTACGTTTATTACCATATCCTGCTCAATTAATTTTTATATCTGAGTATTTCAGACTAAATCTAAATCCTACATCTCAAGAATTACAATTGTTAGAAAATTGGTTTTGGATAACTACCTATTCTAATTATTTTACAATATATTCTTTAAGTCAACAAAGAAATGCTTATCAAGTTTTTTGTGAATTTGCACAAGGAAAACATCCTAATGGTATTTATCAGATAAATGATGATATAGAATTTACTACAGCTAAGTATCCCAGTAAATTAAATTTTACAGGAGTTAGACCAAAAGCATTACAATTATTTTATTTAAAATCAATTCTTGGTGATGATAAACCTCAAAATATGGAAGGAATAAAGGAAATTTTTATCTCTTCCAAAAAGGATAGAACTCCTGGTAATATCATTTTAAGATTATCCTCTGAATTTGATCAAGCACCTGATAAAAAGACATTAGATAACTTTATTAAAAATTCTGAACCTGATGTTTTAGAAAAGCACTTCATAACACTGAATATGGTTGTTGTATATGTGCGAGGTAAAATATATAATGATTATGATGATTATGATGATTTTATTTCTCAAAGAGATGAGTATTTAAAATCTAAAGAACGTGAATTTGTAGAAAGCTTTAATATTAAATATATAGATTAAATTCTGATAGATGAAGTTTTTTGTGGATTACTATTTGAGATACTTTTTTCATCTTTCATCCTTGCTACACTCAATCACGGCAGAAAATTTTGATCTAAGATTTGTTCTATAGTAAAAGGACAAGATGAAGGAAATGTAGAAACGGGTAAACCTGTTTCATCACTGGCTTCCATCACAGCACGAGGATAACATTGAGTAAGTAATTCCGCTAATTGAGGTTTCAAGCTAGGACTATCTTGTAATACTTCTTCAATTTCAAAACGATTGTTTCTAATAGTAATCTGCCAGCTTTTAGAACGCTTTTCAGGTTGATATTGCCATTTGAGCAAGTGCATGACAATTAATCTTAGATAGCTTCGCAAAGCTTTCTTTTCACTCCGTCCCAAAGTTTCAAGTTCCTCAATTAAATTGTCAATATCTATAGCTTGAAATTGATGCTCTCGCAATTTTTCTATCGTAGTTTTAAGCCACAGAGAATAATCTTGCTCGTATAATGTTACTTGAGTGTGAACTTTCATCGTTTTTTTATTTTTAATAGTGTAGCTTTTTCCAGACTTTGAGCTTATTCTACAATCATAATTTCATCTTTGAATTTACAGATAATTCCAGTAAGTTAGTGCAGTAGATGATCGCCTTTTGCGCTCCGCGCGATCGCTAATTTTGTACTAACGCACCACGCAGATAATGGATAAAACCCGCCTAACGAATAACACGCACATCTAAAGCCAGACCAAGGTTAGCCCAAACGCGATCAGTAGTCAAAACTGGAATCCCAAGCCTTAAACCCACACTCAGACAAGCCCTGTCCCCAAGAGATAGCCCATATTGACGGGTTTTTTGCCAAAGTTGTCCTGTAAGCAACCCATCCTCTGACGTAAATGGCTCTATTTTCATTCCCAAAGCGTCAAGATCATCACGCATTCCATCAACAAGTACACCAGCAGCGATCGCTTTCTGTACCACTTCAGCCCAATTCACACTAGAAATAACTGACTCCGCTAATACTGCTTCAACTGCTTCACCACCAGGTTCATCCTGCAAATAGGCCAGCAGAGCAGAAGCATCAAGAACCGCTTTCATGCAGTTTCCTCTCGGTTCGTTTCTTCACGACGTTCAGCTACCAACTCATCAGCCAGACTCATATCCTTTGGTAATTGCGAAAACCGGGCTTTGAGTCTGCGCTTAATAGTTTCCTGTTTTTCGAGAATCAGCCGACCTTCTTCAAGATGTGCAATTAATATGTCACCAGGCTCAAAACCAAGTGATTTCCTTAAAGATGCAGGAATTACTAACCGACCTTGAGAACTTAAATGGACTTCAACAAACATATATAGCTACTTTAGACATATTTATGATTTTTGTGCCACATTTTTATTATATATGCCACAAAGTAGTATTCGTGGCAATAGTGATTAGATACTGCCACTACAGATAATAATGAATAAGATGAAATTCGTGATTGTATGCTGCTAAGTTTCCAGAATTAGGTAATTTAAGAATCTTCAGGAAACAC
This sequence comes from Anabaena sp. UHCC 0451, assembly GCF_034931405.1. Taxonomy (NCBI): domain Bacteria; kingdom Bacillati; phylum Cyanobacteriota; class Cyanophyceae; order Nostocales; family Nostocaceae; genus Anabaena; species Anabaena sp. UHCC 0451. Next base: position 38,036 of record NZ_JAYGHA010000039.1, read on the forward strand.
CCATTTTGGCGGTTCTGTCATTTTTTTCCGCAGTCTTTCTTCAGCCATCTCTAGCATTTGATCTAAAGAAGTTTCTTCAATAAACTTTGATGTTGCGGCTTTAAACTCAATATTAGGACATTTATCGCCTAAAACGCAACCATTAACGCAAGCTTCAGCGCAATTAATTGTCTGCTCCACAGTAAATTCCTCTCTCAAATACGGCGTTATTACCCTTTAGATAAATATTACTATTAAGTTGATAGGTCAGTTATCACTGTCACCTGTCACCTGTCACCTGTTACCTAAGCTCCCATGTCAGAATTATTAGCTCATACAGGAACGATCGCTGCTATCGCTACTGCTGTTGTCCCCCAACAAGGTAGTGTGGGTATTGTGCGGGTTTCTGGTGATCATGCAATGGCGATCGCAAAAACTCTATTTTTAGCACCGGGAAAACAAGTTTGGTCAAGTCACCGCATCCTTTATGGTTTTATCCGTCAACCCCAAACCAAGCAAATTATTGATGAAGCTTTATTATTAATTATGCAAGCTCCCCGTTCTTTTACCCGTGAAGATGTGGTAGAGTTCCATTGTCACGGGGGAATTATGGCTGTGCAACAGGTATTGCAACTATGTTTAGAAAATGGTGCAAGGTTAGCGCAACCGGGAGAGTTTACATTAAGAGCATTTTTAAATGGTAGATTGGATTTAACCCAAGCTGAAAGTATTGCAGACTTAGTTGGTGCAAAGTCTCCCCAAGCAGCACAAACAGCTTTAGCAGGTTTACGGGGAAAATTAGCCCAACCGATTAGAAATTTACGCTCTCAATGTTTAGATATTTTAGCAGAAATTGAAGCTAGAATTGATTTTGAGGAAGATTTACCACCGTTAGATCAACAAAGAATTATTAACGAAATTGATAAAATTAGTTTAGAAATTAGTAAATTATTAGCGACAAAAGATAAAGGTGAATTATTGCGAACTGGTTTAAAAGTTGCTATTGTTGGTCGTCCTAATGTGGGAAAATCGAGTTTATTAAATGCTTGGAGTCAGAGCGATCGCGCTATCGTTACGGACTTACCTGGTACAACCCGTGATGTGGTAGAATCCCAGTTGGTTGTGGGGGGAATACCTGTACAGGTTTTGGATACTGCGGGTATTAGGGAAACTGTAGATCAGGTTGAGAAAATAGGGGTAGAGCGATCGCGTCAAGCTACGAATAATGCTGATTTGGTGTTATTTACTATTGATGGTTCTGTGGGTTGGACAGATGCAGATCAAGAAATTTATGAACAAGTAAAACATCGTCCTTTAATATTAGTAATTAATAAGGTTGATTTGTTGGAAAATCAGGATTTAGGGAAGGAACGCACCGCAGAGACGCAGAGGACGCAGAGAATAGAAGATGATCAAGTTATTAGGAAGGTTGTGAAAACTGCTGCTGCTAAAAGTCAGGGTATTGATGATTTGGAAGCTGCAATTTTGGAAAGTGTGGAAGTTGGAAATGTGGAAGCTGCTAATATGGATTTAGCTATTAATCAAAGACAAGCAGCAGTTTTGACAAAAGCGAAGATTGATTTAGCACGGGTGCAAGAAACTATTAAAAATCAATTACCTTTGGATTTTTGGACTATTGATTTACGAGGTGCGATTTATGCGTTGGGAGAAATAACGGGTGAGGAGGTGACGGAATCTGTTTTAGATCGGATTTTTAGTAGGTTTTGTATTGGTAAGTAAGTTTAAGAAGTTAAAATACAATCAATCATATCCAATACTTAATATATGGGTTTAATCATCAAATAGAGAAAAACTTATTTCAAAGGGTTAATAAGAGTAAGTTTTTCATCAACAATTAAACCATCCTGCATATCTTCTGAATAGATAATGTTGACATTTGCTGCTAATGCACTACTAACAATTAAACCATCCCAAAAAGATAGACTATATTCGTTTCTCAACTGAGATGCTTTTTTAATAATAGAAGTTGTTATATTTATAACAATACATCTTGTTTCAAATTCTTCAATCAGTTGATAAATTTGTAATTCAGAAAATAAGGCTTTTCTTTTAAGTACAAAACAAACTTCGTTAATCACTTGTGTACTAACAAAAATTGTTGACAAGTTTGTTAACTCAATAGCAATTTTTCGTTTTCTAGCATCTTCCTGTGGTTTAGGATCTTGATCTGATAAAAAACGATACAACCAAATATTAGAATCTATAAAAACTTTTGGATTATTCATTGAATTATTGATTATTCTCTTTTATGAATTTCATCTCTTGTTAGTTTAGATAATCCTTTAACGCTAATAGGATTTTTTGCTAATTCATCCATTAAGCTATATTCTCGTTGAGGTTGATTTTGGAAACTAATTACAACTCTAATTTCACTTCCGTCAACTAAATTAGTTTGATATTCTTGAGGAATTTCAATAATACCTTGTTTAACTTTTGCATTGAATCTAACTGAATTAATCATTTATTTATCTCCATTTGATAAATTATGATAATAATATAATATCACAATTTGTGTATATTCTCAAGTCTTAATTAAATTTTGTTGTCTGAATTAGGATGTCCAGGATTTTAGGATTTACAGGATGTGATTGAATGATTGTTTTTTTGATGTTGAGGATTTTTCAGGATGTTTTTTGATGATTGTCTTTAAATGATTATAAACTATCTAAAAATTACTATCCTGTTCATCCTTTAATCCTGGTTATCCTGATTCAGATTTAATAATTTTCTGTAATCTTTAAATGTTACAATGTACAAGTCTCGACGCGAGAGAAGACAACCCAACCACCTTACAAATCAAAATATCATAACCCCACCCCTTCCACCCTAGTTTCCCCCTCTCAATAAACGGGAGGTGGCCTTTTGGTGCTTTTATATCAAAAGTAATATCACTGTAGTACAACCAGGTGCCTCCTTTTCTCCATCCTACCTTGTCCCCGAACTTCTCCCAGATTTCTCGGTTATATTCTCTTGTTCCACCATAACCTTGATAAATCCTTTTCTGAACGGAAAAACCAAACATACCATCACTGTATTTTACCCACAACTGATCAATGGTGCGGAGGTCTGCACAGGGAAAATTATCAATGTGTTCTACTTCTAACCAACCTTCTTCTTCCCGTTTCACAACCGCTAACATTACCCTTGCTGTTTCCTCATCCGCTTTTTTCCATTTTCCAGCTTTGAGTAAATCACGCAGTTTTCTATAATCCATTCCTACTGCTGATTTTAATTCTACCTCATTACCATTATTCCCACTACTTAAACCAGCCAATAAACCCACCCATTCCTTCATACTTTGCGGACGGTTTATAGGTTCTAATTCTAAACCTTTAACAATTGCTTGATTTAACCTATCACTAATTCTTGAATTTAATTCCTTCGGTTCTATTAAAGTCCGATTATTTAGCTTCCTCGCTAAAGATGCAATGGGGGTATCTCCAGTCACCAAATAAAACAAAGAAGCAGCTAACGTATAAACATCTATAGTTGCTGATTTTTCCGTTTCTAACATTTGTTCCCAAGGTGCAAAAGCTAAATTAGCAGCTTGGTTAATACTTTGACTATTCACATTTCCCGCTAAACCAAAATCTATTAAAATTACAGTATTACTATTTTCTCTTAATATCATATTTCCAGGATGTGCGTCCCGGTGAATAATGCTATTGTGATGACAAATAGATAAAGCGTCAGCAATTTGCTTAATATAATCAATAGCGGTTGATTCTGATAAAATACCCTTATCTTGCACTAAATGATATAAATTTTCACCCTTCACAAAATCCATCACCAAACATGGTAAATTATCCTCTTCAAAAAAATCTATAATTCTGACAATATTGGGATGATGAAATTGGGTAATATGGGCTAATCTTCTTCCTTCCTTGCGAAAACCTTCCACAAATTTAGGATAATTAGCATCTCTACACAAACGACTATTAGGAGTTTTTATAACAATGGGAAAATTCAAATCTTGATGTTTAGCTTTATAAGTAACACCAAAACCTCCAACACCAATTTCTGTTTCTATGATGTATTGGGGACGTTTTTTTAATGCTTTTCCTGGTTGTAGCATAGATCAGGATCATGATTAAGTATGTCGGTAATTATAACATACTGCATAAGTATTAACACGATCAACAATCAATAACATCCTGTAAATCCTAAAAACCTGGTTATCTCAGATCCCCGACTTCTTTTGTTAATCTTCTCATGTCACAGATAAATTATCTCAGAAGTCGGGGATCTTTGACTACACAAACAATCTAAAAATTACTATCCTGTAAATCCTTAAATCCTGGACATCCTGATTCTGACAATTAAAAAATTCAAATCCCCTCTCAAAAATTGTGTATCTAAATAGTTTATTATCTTAAAAGATCAAAATATCAAAACCGACCAAGTTTAACTCATGAAAAAATCACTGCAACTACCCCAAAAACTCATGTTACTCGGTTCAGGAGAACTAGGAAAAGAATTTGTCATTGCTGCACAACGCTTAGGTAATTATGTAATTGCAGTTGATCGTTATGCAAACGCTCCCGCAATGCAAGTTGCTGACTGTTCAGAAGTCATTTCTATGCTCAGTGCAGATGATTTAGAAGCGGTAGTTAGTAAACACAAACCTGATTTTATTATCCCAGAAATCGAAGCCATTAGAACCGAAAAATTACAAGAATTTGAACAAAGAGGAATCACAGTTATTCCCACCGCAGCAGCAACTAATTACACGATGAACCGTGATAGAATTAGGGAATTAGCACATAAACAATTAGGAATCAGAACTGCTAAATATGGTTATGCAGTCAGCTTAGAAGAATTGATTGCTATTTCTGAAGAAATCGGATTTCCTAATGTTGTTAAACCTGTAATGTCATCATCAGGAAAAGGTCAATCTGTAGTTAATGATAGAACAGAAGTAGAAACAGCTTGGAATTATGCAATTTCTAATTCTAGAGGTGATAGTCAAAAAGTCATAGTTGAAGAATTTATCAATTTTGAAATTGAAATTACCTTACTTACTATTAAACAATGGGATGCAGAAACTATTTTCTGTCCTCCCATTGGACACAGACAAGAAAGAGGAGATTATCAAGAATCTTGGCAACCTGCTGGTATTTCTGATGATAAAATATTAGCTGCTCAAGAAATCGCTAAAAAGGTAACTAATGCTTTAGGAGGTGCAGGAATTTTCGGTGTTGAATTTTTTATAACTAAAGATGAAGTCATCTTTTCTGAACTTTCACCCCGTCCCCATGATACAGGTATGGTAACATTAATTTCCCAGAATTTAAACGAATTTGAATTACATCTGCGAGCAATTTTAGGTTTACCTATTCCCAATATTGAACAACTAGGATATTCTGCAAGTGCAGTAATTTTAGCTTCAGAAAAATCTGATTCAATTGCTTTTACTGGTGTTGCAGATGCGTTAGCAGAAAAAGATGTAGATATTAAGTTATTTGGTAAACCAACTGCTCATCCTTATCGACGCATGGGAGTTGCTTTAGCAAAAGGTGCTGACGAGAAAGAAGCAAGGGAAAAAGCCACAAAAGCAGCAAGTAAAGTTAAATTGGTTTAAATATGTTTAAATATGGTGAGTGCTTCAGCACTCACTACAAACCTTAAATAATTGAGCATGACTATAGACTTTTTTGTCATTTGTGGTTAAGATACACTAAATCGATAGGAATACTGTATTTATGAATAAATTACCTGAAACAAGTCAAAGCTTTGACACCACTTTAGAGAAAAAAGAGCAAACCCTTGTAACCAAACCAAGCATGAATATGTGGAAGAAGTTAAGAGGTGGATTTTTTATTGTTTTGGGATACTTTCTTTCTCCCCTATGTTGGTGGAATGATTTATTATTTAATCTACCAATTGCCTACTCTTTTGGATATTTATGCAGTTTTTTGTCACCTAAATTACTTTTTCCTTGTACAATTATTGGCTACTGGCTCTCAAATATTATCGGTATTCTCATGATGCAATTTGGCTCAGGGGATATTTTTCAAAAAGAACCTAAAGAGCGTAACCTGAAAAGAGAGTTATTCAATACTTTAGTTTCTTCAACTGTTTATACATTAGTGATTATGTTGCTGATTCAGTTTAAAGTTATTGATACACCTCTATCAATTCTCAATCATTCTTAAATCAAGAATAAGATAGCCAAATTATTGGAAAATTCGGATATCTTTAATTTTCACTAGCTGTAATTAACTGCTGAATATCCCAGAATTTCAAACTGTCTTTACCCATGATTAATGGTAATTTTCCATTCCATTTTTCTACAGCTTGCTTTTGTAATAATTCTGGTGTCAAGATATTTTTGAATAAGATTAGAGACTCAGCTTCACCCCAGGGTTAGCGCATCTCAAACCCTATTGACAAGGGGATTTATTAGATATGTGGGAGGATGTTCAAGTGACACAACTCAAGGTAGGTTAAAAGATAACCCATCTAGCCATTGTATCTAAGTAATGTCAATAGGATTTAAGAAGAAGTGCAAAACCAGAAAATCTGTTACACCCAGTGTAGACAGTAAAGAGATTACCAGCAACTTTCTGCAACACTTTACAGGAATAAAAGACCCTAGAGTGGAAAGGACTCGATGGCATTTACTCACGGATATTATCACTATTTCCTTGTTGGCAGTCATAGCGGGCGCAGAAGGCTGGGAAGATATTGAAGAGTATGGACTAAGTAAAAAAGAGTGGTTAGAGACATTTTTAGAACTACCAGAAGGAATACTCAGCCCAGATACATTCAGAAGAGTATTTGAGAGAATAAACCCCAAAGAATTTGAGCAATGTTTTCGGAATTGGGTGCAATCATTAGTGGAGAAATTGGGTGTAGAAGTAGTTGCTATAGATGGTAAAACTCATCGGGGGTCATATGACCGAGAATCGAAACTGAAAGCCTTGCATACAGTGAGTGCCTGGGCTTGTGAAAA
>NZ_JAYGHA010000040.1:0-43133 GCF_034931405.1 Anabaena sp. UHCC 0451
ACGAACAATTTGTATTCCCTGAAGAAGTATTACCACGTGGTAACGCTCTCTAATTTGATGATGAATTAATCAAATCATTTAGCATTCATCCTTTTCCATCCAGCCCAGGCAATTTGTCTGGGTTTTTTTATCTGTGAATATTGCCAAACTAATTTTATGTGCTATAGTAATCTCAGGTTACAAACCCAGAGTTTTTCACTCTGCCTTTTTGAAACTAAGACCGATTAGGCAATAAGGAGGTGATGCCCATGATAGAAAGTAGTATACGTATGGGTCATCAGGTTGCAGTTAGCCGGCTGTGCGCCGGGGCTGTTCTCTAAAAGTTAGCCTTAGTCATCCTGAGATACTAAGTTAGCTCAAGTAGCTAGGCTAAAAGTCGGAGTTCCTTCCGGCAGTCTGGTTGCAACCTGAAGACCCGCTAGACCGCCCTAAATTAGATCTTCTGATCTAACTTAGGGCGGATAGTTGTTTATAGGTGATTTTTAGATATTTTTTCTTCCTGCTAATACTCAAGGTGAGTAAAAAGCTTTTGATTACTTAATCCTGATTTATGTACCTCATTAACCTGGGAAAAGCTATATATTGCTTATTCGACTCACCTATTATATAATAATAAACTATGAGGTGGAAGTTTTCGCATAAGTTAATTGCATCAAATTTTAACGATTTGTTAATCAATTATTAGCCTTGTGAAAACTAAAATTGTAGTGGTGGCAATAATGCCTAATCCACAGGTTTCAAGAAAGATGTCGCATTTTTGATAAATTAAGTACGACAAAAAACAGTTATCTTATTAGATACGGTGTGAGGAGTAAAAGAAAGATGTCTAATCTCTTGTGGAAGTCCTTAGTGGTCAGCCCAGCAGTCTTGGGAGCAGCGTTGTTAGTTTCAGGAACAGCAATGGCGGCTCCAAATACCACCACTGAAGTAGCAACACTGGAAACTCAAGCCGCAACAGAAGTTTCCCCCCAGCCTGAAGTATTGGCTCAAGTTACCCAAGAGCCTCAAGTTTTAGCGCAAGTTCAACGTTACAGCAACGAAGGTCAAAATTTACAGTCTCAAGTAACATCAGTTTCTCAGTTTTCTGATGTCCAACCCACCGACTGGGCATTCCAAGCCTTACAGTCCTTAGTTGAGAGATATGGCTGTATTGCAGGTTATCCCAATGGTACATATCGCGGCAACCGGGCGTTAACCCGTTATGAATTTGCCGCTGGCTTAAATGCTTGTTTAGATCGTGTTAATGAATTGATTGCCACAGCAACAGCTGACATGGTGACAAAACAGGATTTAGCGACTTTACAGCGTTTACAAGAAGAATTTTCTGCTGAACTGGCAACTTTACGCGGTCGTGTAGATGCGTTGGAAGCACGCACAGCTGAGTTGGAAGCTAATCAATTCTCTACTACCACCAAATTGCAAGGTGAAGCTATTTTTGCTGTCACTGATTCTATCGGTGGTAATCCTCAAGGTAAGACCGTTTTTCAAGATAGAGTCCGTTTGAACCTGCAAAGCAGCTTCACCGGTAGAGATATGTTAAATACCCGTTTGGCTGCGGGTAATGCTACAGGTTTTGGAACTAGTGCTGAAAGTAAACAAACTTTTGAAGTTGGCAGCACTGCTCCTGCTAACAGTGTTCAGATAGACAAACTGACTTATGAAGCTCCTGTTGGACCAGCACAGGTCTACATAGCAGCTACTGGTGGTCAACACAGTCATTATGCAGCTGTTAATAACCCCTACTTCTTCGACAAAACCGATGGTGGTAACGGTGCTTTAAGTACCTTTAGTTCTGAAAACCCCATCTATCGGATTGGTGGTGGTGCAGGTATCGCACTGAATGTACCCTTTGGTCAAGGTGGCGGTATTCTCAAACCAAGTTCAGTAACTTTAGGTTACTTGGCTTCTGAAGCTAATGACCCTGCTGCTGGTGCAGGTTTGTTTGATGGTAACTATGCGGCTTTAGGTCAGTTAAACTTTAATGTTGGTAATCGCATTGCCTTAGCTGCTACTTATGTACATGGTTATCATGGTGCAGGTAGCCGTTTGTTTGACTCAGGACGTAATATAGGTACTGGTGGTGATATTGTTGGTACTGATCTAGCTAATACTTTAGGACGCAACAGCGTGACAACCGCTACTAGCGCCTCTTCCAGCAACTCCTACGGTGTTTCCGCAGCCTTCAGACCTAGTGAGAAACTTTCCATCAGTGGTTTTGTTTCTTACCACGATGTTACAGGCTTCGGTGCTAATGATGATTATGAAGCTTGGAGCTATGGAGTTGGGGTCGCATTACCTGACTTTGGTAAGAAAGGTAACGTATTAGGTATTTTCGGTGGCGCTCAACCTTATTCCTTTAATAATGGTGGTCTTGCTAACACTGGTGATATTCCCTACCAAGTTGAAGGTTTCTACAAGTATCGCGTTTCCGATAACATCTCAGTTACTCCTGGAGTGATTTGGTTGCCAGCTGTAGGACAGAACAGCAGCAGTCAAGATGCCTTTATTGGTACTCTGAGAACAACGTTCACCTTCTAGACTAGAACATTGACAATCTGCTGACAATCTTCAAATCTATTGTTACCCGCCATGAGGCGGGTTTTTTGTTTTGGGTAGAAAAAAAATACAAACCCCAGTGGAAAACCGGAGTATACTGGAAAAAGTATGAATTATCAATTATGAATGATCCTTTATTCTTAAATTGCTGCTTGTGGAAATATCCTGTAAATCTGAATACGCAATTCTGGCGTTATTAGAAATGGCAACTCATTATGAAAGCGGCGAACCGATGCAAATTCGACAAATCGCCACCCAGCAAAATATACCAGATCGCTATTTAGAACAACTGCTTGCTACTTTGAGGCGTGGGGGCATTGTTAAAAGTCAACGCGGTTCAAAAGGTGGCTATCTGTTAGCGAGAGAACCTTGGAAAATTAGCGTTTTCGATATTTTGGAATGTTTAGAAGGGCTGGATATCAAACCTGGTGAAGATGATACCAACCCCACAAGTGTAGATAGTGCGATTGTGGAAGAAATTTGGCAAGAAGCTCGTCAAGCAGCAAACGCAGTCTTACAAAAATATTCGCTCCAGGATCTTTGTGAACAGCGAGATTCGCGGAGGCAGTTAGATTTCATGTACTACATTTAAAGGAATCAAAAGTTATTATGCGGGTTGCTCGGAATATTACAGAATTGGTTGGACGGACTCCCCTAGTGCAGTTAAACCGTATTCCCCAAGAGGAAGGGTGTGTGGCGCAGATTTTGGTGAAACTGGAAAGTATGAACCCATCTGCATCGGTAAAAGACCGCATCGGTGTGAGTATGATTAATGATGCCGAACGGGAAGGCTTAATCACTCCTAGCAAAACGGTATTGGTAGAACCAACATCGGGAAATACGGGTATTGCTTTGGCGATGACAGCAGCAGCTAAGGGGTATAAATTAATTTTGACGATGCCGGAAACCATGAGTTCAGAAAGAAGGGCAATGCTGCGTGCCTATGGGGCAGAATTGGAACTGACACCGGGTATTGAGGGGATGAGTGGGGCAATTCGTAGGGCGCAGGAAATAGTGGAAACTACACCTTATGCGTATATGTTGCAACAGTTTCGTAATCCCGCCAATGCGAAAATACACAGAGAAACTACAGCGGCTGAAATCTGGGAAGATACGGATGGACTGGTAGATATGATTGTGGCAGGTGTGGGTACAGGTGGGACTATTACTGGTGTAGCTGAGGTGATTAAATCTAAGAAACCTAGTTTTAGAGCGATCGCTGTTGAACCTGCTAATAGTCCAATTTTATCAGGAGGTAAACCAGGTCCCCACAAAATCCAGGGAATTGGGGCGGGTTTTATTCCCCAAGTATTAAAGGTAGAATTGATCGATGAGGTGATTACTGTCAGTGATGAAGAAGCGATCGATTATGGTCGCAGATTAGCTAGAGAAGAAGGACTATTATCTGGGATTTCTAGTGGTGCTGCTTTGTGTGCTGCTATTCATGTAGCTAAACGTCCAGAAAATGCAGGACGTTTAATAGTCATGATTCAACCCAGTTTTGGCGAAAGATATTTAAGTACACCGTTGTTTCAAGATTTAGAAGCAAAGGTAAGTAACTAACATCAGCTAAAGATAAGTTAAAGTAAATCAGTTAACTGATAATTGATAACTGTTAACCGTTAACTGATCATGGTCAATTCTAACCACTACGAAATCCTCAAAGTTAGTCACAAAGCCAGCCAAGCGGAGATTAAACAAGCATATCGCCGCTTGGTCAAGTTATTTCACCCTGATACTCAACAGAAAACAGCAAATAACGAGCAAATTATTCTGATTAATGCAGCTTATGAGGTTTTAGGGGATACTCAAAATCGCCAACAATACGACCAAAAACTGCGACATAATTCTCAAAAATCAACTATTCCCAAACCAAAGCGCAATTGGGAACAAAAACATTATCAAAAAACTAGGCCAACGGGAAGAGATGCTGATGAACAAATTGAAGAATGGTTGCGCCAAGTTTATAAACCAGTAAATCGGATACTTTTTACCATTCTCAGTTCTCTAGAAGCGCAAATTGAGGAATTAGCCGCAGATCCTTTTGATGATGAATTGTTAGACGAATTTCAGGATTATTTAGATTCCTGTCGAGAAGATTTGAAGGAAGCTCAAATTAGATTTCGTTCTTTACCTAATCCTGCTACTTTCGCAGCAGCAGCAGCGCACCTCTACTATTGTTTGAGTCAACTTGCAGACGGAATAGAAGAGTTGGCGTATTTTCCGTTAAGTTACGATGATCGCTATTTGCACACAGGTCAAGAATTATTTAGGATAGCTAAAAGATTGCATCGTGAAGCACAAGAATCGGTAGGTTGAAAAATGGTAAGAAATCAGAAATTTTTATACATCAAATATTTAACGGATTGAGACTTATGATATAATAGCATTTATATAGGTTTAAATATTATGGAAAGATTATGGAAAAAATTTCTGTTAACCCACAAATTCACTTTGGTAAACCATGTATATCAGGTACAAGAATTACAGTACAAAGTATTCTTGAACTTGTGAAAGAAGGACTTTCATTTGAGACAATTATTCAAGAATATTATCCAGACTTAGAAGTTGAAGATATTCGTGCTTGTTTGCGATATGCGATCGCTTTGGTAGCTGCTGAGGACATTCATCTGATATCAGCTTAACCATGAAATTTTTACTGGATCAAGATGTATATGCAGTTACCGCCAGATTCCTTGCTGATGCTGGACATGAGGTTATACTTGTAGCTGAAATTGGTCTTTCCCAAGCAAGAGATGAAGAAATACTGAAAACAGCACAGGAACAAAACAGAATTGTTGTGACAAGAGACAGAGACTATGGAAATCTTGTTTTTGTCAGATCACTTGGAACTGGAGTCATCTACCTGCGTATTTTACCTAGCACTGTCAATGCTGTTCACGGTGAATTTACTAGAGTTTTACAATCATACTCTGAAGCAGAATTAGTAGGAGCATTTGTAGTTATAGAACCAGAAGGACATAGACTGAGAAAACCATTTTCTTAAACATTTTTTATTTTCCGTGTGAGGTTTTTTTCTCCACAAATTAATATCTTGAGTAAAAAATATTTAATCGGTGGGTAATTTCTTTACTATTTTTGAAACCTAACCCGACTATTCGAGGTGTTGAGGGAAGATGTCCTCTATGTGCATCTAAAGTAAAATTATAATCTTCGTATTTTATCAATTCATTCGTAGCAATATTTTCTATCCAACCGCATCTAGCTGTAAATTGTTTATGATCTTGAAAAATTTGTTTTTGGATACTAAACCCAAACTTACCACCACTATATTTAACCCAAAGTTGATTAATTATATGTAAATCATAGCGGGGGATTTTTCTAATTTCTCCATCATCTAACCAACCTTTATCTTCACGTTCAGATATTTTCAGCATTAGAGAATAGGTTTCTTTATCAGCATCTTGCCAATTTTGTGCAGATAATAATTGCTGTAAATTTCTATAATCCATTCCCGAAGCATGAGATATTAAAGTTAATTCATCTGTTAATTGGGATAATTGTAATTGTAAATTTGATAAAGATTGTAAAATAGGTTGTTGTTCTGGTTGTTGAATGTGAGTTTGTAATTGTGATATTTGTGCTTTTATCTCCGCTAATTCTTGGATAATTTGGGTATTTGCTTGTGGTTCATTTAACATTGCTTTTAAATTCTCTATTTCGTCTGTAGCTTGACTTAAATAACTCTTGGTTTCTGTGGTTATTTGTTCACTGGTTTCTAGTTTTTCTTGTGTTTCACGAAGTTGAGATTTTAATGTTTGTATTTCTGTTTGCAAAGTTTGAACAGTAACAAGAAAATTATTTTGAGTTTCTTGTAATTCTGTTCTCGCGTTTCTCAATTCTTCTATTGCTTTTTCGTAAACTCCTAAAGGTGTTTTCCAGTTATTATCAAATGCAACCATAAAATTAACCCTATTCTTACCTTATAGTTATTAATTACCTTTTAAAATTTGTTGTGAATAACTAACCTGTAATTTCAATTGATCTTTTTGATCATAATCAGCTATTGTACTACGCCAAAATTCACATAATAAACCATATTTCATCCAGTCTTCAATTGCTCTACGTCTTAATTCTGGAGATTTTCTGACTAAAGCGGCCATCATTGCTGCATTATGTTGTAATTGTCCATAGGTTTCTAAGACTTGATCAATAGGTGTGTTTTCATTTAATTTACTCAATTCATAACATTGATTTAATTTATAAAGCTGCATATCGGAAATACTACCGCCAAATTTCCAGCCAATTCCTAATTGTTGTCTACATTTATCTAAGGGGTTGGGTAAAGCATGGTGTAAATGTTTTTTTAATTCATTCCGAATAAATTCTAATTTACCATCTATTGCTTCATCTATTTTATCTATCAGTTGACTCGCATCTGCAAATAATTGATTTTCTAAATTTTCGACTCTTTGCAAACTACTATCTACATCTGCAATAACTTCCATAACTGCTAATGAAAGTTGATTAATACGATTTTCTAAATAAAAGTTTGTTTGACTAATTGTTTGTTGTGAGTCTTTAATTACTTGTTCTCTTAATTGATTAATTTCTTGTAAATTAGCCTTAACTTTATCGTTAGCATGATTCAGCAAGTTTTCAATATCTACTTTTGTCTGAGTTTCCAAATCTTCTATTTCTTGAAGACGTTGTTGTGATACATAGTCAAATTGATCAGCTAGAGGTTTGAGTTTATAATCAAATAAGTTGGATATTTCTTGACTACCTTCTTTAATCACGTCTTTTGCTGCACGTTCAAATTTTTTAACTACACCCCCAAACAACCATCCGATCATTTTTTAACATCCTTTCAACACAAATTTCACTCTTATAAATATAACACTGAAATTACTAAGTATATAATAAGGTGCAAAAAATATTATATGAGCATAAACATTAATTTACTTTTCTGTTATTTTTCATCAGTGAATAAAATTAACAATGACATTATACAACGCCTAATCCGTAGGTCGCACCCTTTCCCCAGTACCTACTCAATAGTTACCAGTAAAAAAACAACTGCCCAATCAGCAACAAACTAGATTACACTATGTAAAGTGAAAGATTAAGAAATTTTAAAATCTGTCCCCAGTGTACTCATGCAATGTATTGTCAACCGACGCGCTCAGTTTTCGGCCAGCCATCGGTATTGGTTGCCAGAATTCAGTGAAAGCGAGAATGTAGAAAAATTCGGTCTATGCTCGAAATTTCCCGGACACGGACACAACTATGTTTTATTTATTTCTCTGCTTGGAGAACTAGATGAGTATGGCATGGTGCTGAACTTGTCTGATGTGAAACAAGTCATCAAACGGGAAATTACCAGTCAACTAGATTTTTCCTACCTCAATGATGCGTGGGCAGAATTTCAACAAACTCTCCCCACCACAGAAAATATCGCCAGGGTGATCTGGCAAAAATTAGCACCGCACTTACCTATAGTCAAGGTGCAGTTATTTGAACATCCTGAACTTTGGGCAGAATATATGGGTAACGGAATGGAAGCATATCTCAGTATTAGCACTCACTTTAGCGCCGCACACAGACTAGCGCACCCTGATTTGAGTTTAGAAGAAAATACCAATATTTATGGTAAATGCGCTCGTGTGAATGGACATGGCCATAACTATCATTTAGAAGTTACCGTCAAAGGAGAAATAGATCCCCGCACGGGTATGACGGTTGATTTAGGGGCTTTAAATCAGGTCATTGAAGATCATATAGTTGAACCCTTCGATCACAGTTTTTTAAACAAAGATATTCCTTTCTTTGCCAAAATTGTACCCACAGCGGAAAATATTGCTCTTTATATTAGTAATACCTTGCGATCGCCCATTCAAGAAATAGGTGCAGAACTTTACAAAATCAAACTCATTGAAAGCCCGAATAACTCCTGTGAAATTTACGCTGCTAACTCAGAAACAACTCCTGTTAGTGCAGCAGTAAGTCAACCAGTATTAGCAAGAGTTTAAGTTAAGGAGTAGGGGTGAAGCATTCGGAAAATAAACTTGGGAAAAAACCGATAATTTATCGCCAGAATGCTTCGCCCCTACAGGCTTCTCCTGAATTCTTACTTTTCATCATTGAAAAAAATATCGACGACGGGCTAAATTGCGTAAATAACGGTAAATCAACCAAGCCAAAATTCCTAAACAGAGACTTAACGCAACTTCCCTCAGTATAAACCAGAAAATATCAGCCTCAAACAGCCTTATTAGTGGTAACGGACTAACTTTTCTAGCAAGAATAAACAACCCAAAAATAGCATTACCACCCAGTACAAGAATAAACAATATTAAACTTCTTTGCCAATAACGATCCTGGGATTTGTCGCCAGAAATCAAAGTAATAGGGCGTTTACCTTGAACTTTGCGGAGTAATTGTTCTAACCGCCAAAACAGCCATAACAAAAAAGGAAATAAACAATAACCAAGAAAACTAATGGGACGGGGATAAACCCAACTTCTAGATAAAATATTTACCAAAGCATGAAAAAATACAGAATTTAACCAAGCCGTTAAAATTAAACTTCTATCTTTATGTAAACGCCTTCCAGAAAAAAAATATATCCCCAGCGCATACCCCCAAGGAGCAGCAAACATAGAATGTACAGGTGTGCTGATAATGCGTTCTAAAATTGGTGCAGTACCATGAACCCAGTAAATCCAATTTTCCTCAGCCGTAAACCCTAAAGCTACCGCTATCGTAAACAGAAAAACTGTACTAGTGCGTAATCTATAACTGCGTTGAAAATAGCAGACAGGAATAATCACAGCAGCTAATTTACAACCTTCTTCAATAGGACCGATGACTACCATCTGCCGCAGGGAAAAACCAGCAAAAGAACGCTGTATTTTTGCCCAATCTACAACTGAATTAGCAACAATTTCTACAGACCATTCTAATCCCAGAGCGACGAAACCAGAGATTGCGCCAATAATGAACAAACATAGCAGATGTAACGGAGAAGGGGCAGCATAAGTCCGGCGGTAGTAAAACCACAAAAACAGCAGCGGTGGAATTACTGCCCAAAGCAACAAAGATAAATTATTCACACATTATTAGCGCACCTGAGCAGTTACAGTCCGGTGACGGGGGCTGTTGCTGGTGATGGTAGGAGTTTGAAAACCAGCCTCTACTAAAGCTTGCTCAATATCTAAAGTGAAATATTCATCTAAATAAGGTTCCGTACTTTTGAGCAAAGTCAAAATGTAGGTAGGCATTTTCTTGTAAATTTCTGATTTGGGATTCATGTCCATAATTGCTAAATGCCCACCTGGACGTAAAACCCGTCTAGCTTCTGCAAAAATATTTCTAGTTGCTGACTGGGGCAATTCATGACACATTAAAAAAATAGATACTAAATCATAAGAACTATCTGCTAATCCTGTAGATTCAGCTTGAGCATGAACCCAGTTAATGTTTGCTTGACGTTGTTGAGAACGATAGTTAGCGACAGCTAAGAAATAGGGAGATAAATCTAAACCAGTGATTTTGGCTTGGGGATAAACTGCTTGCAAAGCAAAGGTACTCATACCCACGCTACAGCCTAAATCTAGGATGTCTTGTGGTGGTTGGGAAATGGAACTGGTGACAATGTTGTGGTAACTTTCGCGTAGCTTGGCATCCCCTTGAGCTTGGGTATCTTGCCAGATTTTAGCGTGGACAGCATGAGCAGCAGATTCTACTTCAAAAGCAGCTTGCCAACTGAGATTGCCGGTTTCGTAAGCGTGGAATGAAGTAACGTAATAGTCAGGGTAGGTAAGTTGAGGATTTTGGACTTGAGCTAAATCATTTGCCCAATCTCGTGCTTGCAGTTTTTCAACTTCTTGATGCCAATGTACACCTATTTTTTCAGCCCGTTTAATCATCATTTGTCTGGCTTGGTGTTTGGCCAGACTAAATAAAGGCTTAACCGAGAGGATGCCATTTACTAACCGGGAAGGTAAGTCAGGAGTGGTTTTGACAGCAGTAGTCATAATTTTTGTAGCGTTGAACAGCTTTATTTTATAGCAGGAGTTAGGAGTTAGAAGTCAGGAGAAAGAAGATCAATATTTTTCCCCATCTCCCCATCTCCCCATCTCCCCATCTCCCCAGTCCCCTACCTATTTGGCGCTACTTGGCTTCAAAGCTAACAACATCTCCATTTGAGTGGTAGATTTATTGGGGCTATTGACAGTGACACCAAGACCACGAATAGAACTGAGAATAGCACTGGCATCCGGGGGAAGAGGTTGACCTGCTGTAGCAAACCGGGTAATTAATGAACTGGTGTTTTCCATATCCACGTAGAAATAACCGCCATTAGGTTTTTGTAAAGAACTGGTTACGGCTTTAAATGTCTCTGTATTATCCAAGGTTTTACCTTTGGTATCTGCTAGTGCTTCGGCAACAGGTCCACCAATAGCCAGAAATACGGTGTCTTGATCTAACCAACCATGTGCTATGAAAGCACCCTGCTGGGGAATTTGCCATTCTGTGATATTTTTACCACCAACGCTTTTTTGGGTGATGTTGAGTGATTGCTTTTTGGCTAGGTCATCTAATTTAGTCAAAGTGGCTTCTGCGGTTTTGCGATCGCTGGTGTCAAATACTATCGCCCCTCCAACACCCACATTTGCTAACCAACCTTGACTAGATTTCACCACACCAAGGGCAAATTCGCCATCCATCCAACTAAAAATATCTTGATCTAAATCCAGATTGAGAAATTGTTTGAGTTGTCCGCGAGTTTGTTCAACACCTTGCTTCAATTCAGGATAATCTTTTGATTGTTCTAAGAAGGTTTCCCAACTGCGTTTAATATTCTGACCAGTTACTAGGGCAATAGTATCACTAGGAAATTGACCAATTATTTTAGCGGGAGTGGTTTGATACTGAAATTTGCTCAGTTGGGGATCTAAATTCACTACCGCTTTAAACCGCAGTCCTGCATCATCAACACCCACTCCTGCTACTAGAGATTTTACTTGTTTGAGTTGTGCTAAAGCTTGTGGTGGTAATTGTCTAGCCTGGGGATTTAAGGCTATTAATTGTTGTGTCATGTTGGCATAATCAGGCACATAAATTTGGGCTAGGCTGTTTTTAACATCTACACCCTTGGCTAGAATACTGCTTGCTCCTTCTTTACTCGCAAAAGAAGGTTCACCTTTATAGGTATCAATAGCTTTTTCTACAGCTTGTTTTTCCGGTGCTAACAAAACATGAGTATTATTTAGAACTACTGCATAAGTGGATTTGCCATTATTTTTACTGGCAATAATTTTCTGACCTTTGTAGTCTAATTCTTCAATTTGTTGGTTTTTTTGCTCTTTTAATTTATTAGCAAAATTTAAGGCATTGAGTTTATCTTTGATACCTACTACCAAGAGGATATTTGACTCTTGCTGTACCGGGAGAGGTGGAATGGATTGATTAGGTGGAGTTTGTGTTGGTGGTAGCACGGCAATCATTACACCACCTATCCAGGGTTTGATGTCTGTTTCATAAGCAATGTTATTACCCAGTAAATCTTTGTTGACATCTTGTAGCGTTTTTGTCAGTAATTTTTGTCCTTCTGCATTGCCAAATTGCTGCAACTTATTCCAAGATTGCGAATCAGTGTTAATATAGGTAGCCATCAAGGCATTAGCTGGGACTACCTTAGCACTGCCCATAGGACTGGAACTATCTCCAGAGGGAGCTTTCAAATATAGATACGCAGCTATACCTCCTGCTACCACTATGGCAGTGCTAATAGCAGGAACTAGAAATTTTGATTTGCTTTCAGGCATTGTAATTATCCTTTTTGTTTAAATTATGATCAGGTATTTTCAACAGTAATAGTCAGTTTCTAGGATTTTTATCACCAATTTTCGGGAAATTAGCAGCATTTACTGACAAAATTAGTATTTCTACACACTAACAACTTTGGAGGAACTCTAAAAAAGACTTCACCAGAGTCAGGAGTAAATCCGTAAATGGTATTTTAAGTTGATATGCAAAAAATATAGTCTGATTCTTAGTCACAAGTTATTCTAAGCTATAGGAATAATTGGTAGTATTTGTACTCGATGCAAATAGATTGCCTAACGGCACGCTACGCGAACACCAGATGATGCAAAAGTGCAAAATCTCAGATGAAATCCAGACATAGAGACTTGGGAGCAAAATGAGAAAATTGATGTAGATCATGACATCCCAGACAAAATCCTGATCAAAATAGTAATTTGATCGGGGAAAGGCATCTATGATTGCTATTTTTATGAAAGTTTCAGGATTACAAGGTCAGTAATAATCAATGTCGCATTTTTATTTTGATACAGAGAATAACGGACACAAATCTTTTGAGTTACCAGGGGCTAAACCACACTACAATCCTGATAGACCAGGACAAGTAGAACATATTTTTCTTGACCTCAGTTTGGATATTTACCATCAAAGTTACAAGGGGAAATGTAGTATTAGCATCTTGCCAATACGTAATAATATTGAGCGTTTGACCTTGGATGCTGTAAACTTGAATATCCAAACTGTACAGGTAAACGAAGTTGAGGAAAAGTTTGAATACGATGGAGAAAAGCTATGTATTCAACTTTCTCAACCTACACAGATTGGTAAGAGATTGTTGATAGCGATCGCCTACTCAGTCGAAAAACCCCAACGTGGTATCTACTTCATTCAACCAGATAAACACTACCATCACAAACCAACCCAAGTCTGGACTCAGGGAGAAGACGAAGACTCTCGTTATTGGTTTCCCTGCTTTGACTATCCAGGACAGTTATCAACTTCAGAAATTCGCGTCCGTGTACCTAAACCGCTGATTGCTATTTCTAACGGCGAACTAATTGATACAGCAGAAGATGGAGATCATAAAATTTACCATTGGTCGCAAAAGCAGGTTCACCCTACCTATTTGATGACTCTAGCTGTAGGTGACTTTGCGGAAATAAAAGATGAATGGCTTGGTTTACCTGTTACCTATTACGTAGAAAAGGGCAGGGAAGCTGATGCTAAACGCAGCATGGGTAAAACTCCCCGCATGATTGAGTTTTTGAGTCAAAAGTATGGTTATTCATACCCTTTTCCCAAATATGCTCAGGTTTGCGTGGATGACTTCATTTTTGGGGGCATGGAAAACACCTCTACCACACTCTTAACTGATCGCTGTTTGCTGGATGAACGGGCTTTATTAGATAATCGCAATACAGAAAGTTTAGTTGTTCATGAACTAGCACACCAATGGTTTGGGGATTTGCTGGTGATTAAACACTGGTCCCATGCTTGGATTAAGGAGGGAATGGCTTCCTATTCTGAGGTGATGTGGACGGAACATGAATATGGCTCAGATGATGCTGCTTATTATCGCTTATTGGAAGCTCGTAGCTACTTAAGTGAAGATAGTAGTCGCTACCGTCGGCCTATGGTAACTCATGTTTACCGCGAAGCCATTGAACTTTATGATCGTCACATTTACGAAAAAGGTTCTTGTGTTTATCACATGATTCGCACAGAATTGGGAGAGGAATTATTTTGGACAGCTATCCACACCTTTGTTCAAGATCATGCTCACCAAACTGTGGAAACAGTCGATTTATTAAGGTCAATTGAAAAAGCAACTGGACGTAATCTCACGTTTCTGTTTGACCAATACGTTTATCGCGGTGGTTATCCTGATTTTAAAGTGGCTTACTCTTGGGATGGAGATGCAAAATTAGCAAAGGTAACAGTTACTCAAACCCAAGCCAGCACGGATATTAAGGATTTATTTGATCTCAAAATACCCATCGGTTTTGGTTATAGTCAGCCTAATTCAGAATTGAAAACTTTTACCGTGCGAGTAAATGAACGGGAACAAAGTTTTTATTTCCCATTAACAGAAAAGCCAGATTTTATTAGCTTTGATGTGGGAAATAATTATCTAAAAACTGTAACTTTAGAATATCCAATACCGGAGTTAAAAGCGCAGTTAGAATTTGATCCCAATCCTGTTTCTCGTATCTATGCAGCAGAAGCTTTGGCTAAAAAAGGTGCGCTAGAAGCAACTAAAGCCCTATCAGCATCGTTAAAAAATGATCAGTTTTGGGGTGTGCGTGTAGAAGTGGCTAAACAATTAGCAGAAATTCAGCTAGATCAAGCTTTTGATGGTTTAGTTACTGGATTACAAGATCAAAATCCCTTTGTGCGGCGATCTGTGCTAGAGTCTCTATCTCAAATCAAAACTCATGCTAGTTATAAAGCTGTGAAGGGATTTGTACAGGATGGGGATGCTAGTTACTATGTGGAAGCAGCTGCTTGTCATACTATCGGGGTGATAGCTGCTGCCAACCTAGATGATAAACCCCACGAAGAAAAAGTCATTAAACTGCTGAAATCTGTTTTAGAAGAAAAGGCTGGTTGGAATGAAGTAGTTAGAAGTGGTGCTGTTGCTGGTTTAGCTGAATTTAAAGCTTCGGAAACCGCCTTAAATTTGCTGATTGATTACACTAAAATTGGTATCTCCCAACCACTGCGCTTATCTGCGATTCGGGCTTTAGGTAAGATATCTGTTGGCCAAACTCCTGTGAATATAGAACGGATTTTAGACCGATTAGCAGAAATAGCCAAAGAAACCTTCTTTTTAACCCAAGTCGCGGTAGTGACGGCATTAGGACAAATGGAAACCCCTAAAGCCATTGGTATTTTGCAAGCTTTAGCTAATCAAACCGCAGATGGACGAGTTCGTCGTTATGCTGAGGAAGAAATTAACAAAGTGCAGAATAATATTGGCACGGAAAAAAGCTTGTTACAAATGCGTGAAGAACTCAATCAACTTAAACAACAAAATCAGGAACTAAAAAGCCGCTTAGAAAATTTGGAGGCTAAGTCAAAGTAGGAAAATTAAAAGAATGCAGAATTTAGAATTTAGAATTTAGAATTACGTTTTGCAACGGGGATTTTACCCCGACGCAAAACCCGCTGCTTGTAGAAGTAGGGGACTTTAACCCCCAAAGGTAAATTAAATCATGATAGAAGTTGAACATCTCAGTAAAATATATGGTTCTACCACAGCGATAACTGATGTCACCTTTAGCGTAGAACCAGGAGAAATTTTAGGTTTCTTAGGTCCCAACGGTGCGGGTAAAACCACAACCATGCGAATTTTAGCCGGCTATTTACCAGCAACCAAAGGAACGGCCAAAATAGCCGGGTATGATGTCCATGAAAATTCCCTCGCTATCCGCCAAAAAATCGGCTATTTACCGGAAACACCGCCCTTATATCCCGAAATGACAGTTGAGGGATTTCTGCACTTTGTAGCCCGAATTAAAGGCATATCTGCGGGCGATCGCCTTCAAAAAGTTGAAGCAGCTATGCAACGCTGCAACCTGCAAGAAAAACGCAAGGTGATTATACGCAAGCTTTCTAAAGGTTATCGCCAAAGAGTCGGCATTGCCCAAGCAATTGTACACGATCCCCCGGCTATTATCCTCGACGAACCCACAGTAGGACTAGATCCCCGGCAAATTATCGACGTGCGAAACCTGATCAAAAGTCTAGCAGGTACTCACACAATTATCCTTTCTACCCACATTCTCCCAGAAGTGAGTATGACTTGCAGCCGTGTGGCTATTATTAACCGTGGTAAAGTTGTAGCCACAAATACACCAGAAAATTTAATGACTCAGTTGACCGGAGGTTCTGGTTATGAGTTAGAAATTACAGGAGAAGCAGCACTAGCTAAACAGGTATTACAAAATGTATCTGGTGTGATTTTGGTAGAATCAATGCCAACAAGTTATCAAAACCATCCCCATCTGCGCGTCATATCCCAACCAGGAACAGAACCAGGAAAAGATATTGCTGCTGCATTAATTCGGGCAGGATTTGGTTTATATGAAATGCGACGTGTTAGCGCCAGTTTAGAAGATGTATTTTTGCAATTGACAACAGAAGAAAAGAATTTACTACCAGCAGCAGACACAGCCGAAACAGAAGGAGAAAACGCATAAATGGGTATCGTCATCGCTAACATAATTGCCATTTATCGCCGGGAATTACAAAGTTATTTTGTATCACCATTAGCTTATGGTATTGCTGGCATTTTTTGGTTTATTTCCGGTTTATTTTTAGTGATGATTTTAATCGGACCAGGGGGAATTTTACCCACAGTTGCAGCTTATGATGTCCAAGGTCAACAATTTGGAATACCCGTTCCACCCATAGATGTACCCTATGAATTTATCCGGGCATTTTTAGACCGCCTTGGTTGGTTATTATTGTTTATTCTCCCTATACTTTCCATGGGACTTTATGCCGAAGAACGCAAACGAGGAACATTAGAATTATTAGCCACATCACCAATTACTAACTGGGCTGTAGCTGTCGGTAAATTATTAGGAGTGTTAACATTTTTCACCGCCATGGTTTTACCATTACTGGGGTTTGAAGCCATCGCTATTAGCGGTGCAAATCCTCCTATAACTCCTGTTATTCCTATTGTTGGTCATGTAGGATTAATCTTACTGGCAGCAGCGATTCTATCGTTAGGAATGTTCATTTCTTCATTAACAGACAGTACACTTTTATCTGCCGTTCTCACTTTCGCTGTGGTGATTTTATTGTTATTAATTGATTCCATCTCTAAAATTATTCCTGGACCCATAGGACAAGCTTTAGGTCATCTATCCCTACTCAAACATTACAACACTTTAATTCAAGGCATTTTTGATACCAGCGCCTTAATTTTATTTACTAGTTACATTATTTTAGGTGTTTTCCTCACAGCCCAATCAATTGATGCACTCCGTTTTCAAAGGCAATAGTTAGATAATAGGTGATAGGTGACAGGTGACAGGTGACAGTTAAGAGAGAATAAATATTATTTAATCCCAAACTCCCAATTATCCAGTACAAATAATGAAAAAAATACCTAAAAAAAATTTCGTTAACTTACTATTTTTGTTTGGTCCATTTTTCTTAGCTGTTGGTTTAACAGTGGGATTAATTTCAGATAAATGGGGTATATTACCTTTAGTATTTTTAATTTCTGGAATTTTAATTTGTGCTGTTTGGGTCGGACTTCAAGCCCGGAAAAGTCAATTTTGGAATCAACGTTCTACCCAATCTACTACTAATGCCTTAGTTGCAACTTTGGCAGTATTAACCATATTAGGATTAATCAATTTTTTGGGTACGCGTTATCAGTTCCGGTTAGATTTAACAGAAACTCAATTATTTACCCTTGCACCTCAATCCAAAGAATTACTAAAAACTTTACCAAAACCTGCAAAACTCTGGTTATTTACCAGAGAACAAAATCTTCAAGACGAAGAATTATTAGAAAATTATCGTCGTCAAAGTCCTAATTTTAAATTTGAATATATCGACCCCCAAGCCAGACCAGGATTAGCAGAAAAATTTAATGTCAAGGATTTTGGCGAGGTTTATCTAGAATTCGATAATAAACGCCAATTAGTACAAACAATTAACGAAAATGAACGACTATCAGAAGTTAGATTAACTAGCCGACTACAACAAATTACTAGCAACAACACCGCTAAGGTTTACTTTTTGCAAGGTCACGGTGAACTAGAAATTAAAAATGCTCAAAATTCTATTTCCCAAGCAATACAAGGATTAACAGATAAAAATTTCACCGCAGTACCTCTCAATTTAACAGAACAAGCAACAGTTCCTGAAGATGCTGCTGCTGTTGTTGTTGCTGGACCAAAACGAGAATTATTTGAGGGTGAAGTTACGGCTTTACAAAATTATCTGAATGGTGGTGGTAATTTAATGTTAATGATTGACCCCAACACTGACCCAAAGATTGATAACTTGCTGAAAGAGTGGGGGGTAAAATTAGACAATCGTTTAGCTGTAGATATTTCTGGACAAAGTGTAGGACTAGGTCCTGCTGCACCTTCAGTTACAGAATATGGACAACATCCCATCACTAAAGATTTTGGTAATGGTATTTCTTTTTATCCTCTATCTCGTCCTATATTAATTGAACAAGTTCCTAATGTCGAATCTACTCCTCTACTCAGAACCAAATCATATCCTAGTAGTTGGGCAGAAAGTGATCAAAAAAGTGAAAAGTTAGAGTTTAATGAAGGTCAAGATTTAAAAGGACCCCTGACTTTAGGCGTAGCATTAAAAAGAAAGTTACCATCCCAAACTTCCCCAACTCCTACAGTTTCCCCAACTCCTACAGTTTCCCCAACTCCTACAGTTTCCCCAACTCCTACAATTTCCCCATCTCCTACAGTTTCCCCATCTCCTACAACTGAGGAAAATTCTCAAACTAAAACCAAAGAATCTCGGTTAGTAGTATTAGGAAACTCAGATTTTGCTAAAGATGGTTTATTTCAACAACAATTAAATGGAGATGTATTTCTTAATTCAGTAACTTGGTTGAGTCAACAAGACCAACAACCTCTTTCCATTCGTCCCAAAGAACCAACAAATCGCCGCATCACCATGTCAACCGCCAAAGCAAATATATTAAGTATTTCTTCCTTGTTGCTTTTACCCTTCATTGGTTTTGCAACAGGCGCTATTATTTGGTGGAAACGAAGATAGGGACTGGGGACTGGGGACTGGGAACTGGGAACTGGGTAATAAATTTTTACCAATTAGGGACTTCCAAATAAAAAAACACTCAACACTATCACGCAAAAAATCTCTCAAACCCTCATTCCTCTGCGTTCTCTGCGCCTCTGCGGTTAGTTAATCCAGATAATTTATTTTTTGGAAGTCCCTTACCAATTACCAATTACCAAATGAAACGCACAACTTTAATTTTGATAATTTTAGCCCTTGGTTTGGGTGGTTTTATTTACTTTCATGAAATTAGAGGTGCAACTCAGCAAGAAGAAGCTAAGGAAAATAAACAGCAAATTTTCTCCTTTTCTGTTGATGATGTGCAGTCTTTATCTATCAAGACCAAAGATATAACATTAAATTTAGAAAGTAGCAGTAAACCAGAACCACCAAAATGGTTAATTAAATCGCCAATTTCTGAACCTGCTAATGATGCCATTGTTTCTTACTTAATGAATTTGTTAGTTAAAGGTAAAGGTGAAAAAATCGTATTAACTTCACCTAATCAATTAAGTGAATTCGGTTTAGAACAACCCCAAGCAACTATTGATATTCAACTCAAAAATCAAAAAACTCATCAACTAATTTTAGGTAAACCTAATTTTAATAATAGTTTCTTATATGCCAAAATTGACCCAAATAATAACAGAAATGAAAATATTAATGTGTTTTTAGTTTCTAAAGATTTTGCTAATGCTGTAAATCGGGAACTATCCGAATGGAAAGCAGCAGGTAAAGAAGTTGATAAAAATAATCAATCACAACCTTTACCTGGACTGCCAGAAGCTAGTCCAGCCAATCCACAATAAACGATATCCACATGATAAAATCAACAGCAACTTTACTTATTTCTTGTCCTGATAAACGGGGATTAGTAGCCAAATTTGCGAATTTTATTTATGCAAATGGTGGTAATATTATTGATGCTGACCAACATACAGATTTTGAAGCTGGTCTATTTCTTACCCGCATAGAATGGTTATTAGATGGTTTTAATTTACCAAAAGATTTAATTGGTGCTGCCTTTAATGCTATTGCTCAACCTTTAGGTGCTACATGGGAATTACACTTTTCTGATACTGTTCCCCGTATTGCTATTTGGGTAAGTCGTCAAGACCATTGTTTATTTGATTTGATTTGGCGACAAAAAGCCAAAGAATTTAATGCAGAGATAGGCTTAATTATTAGTAATCATCTCCATTTACAGGAAGTAGCTACACAATTTGGAATTGAATTTAAACATATTCCTATTACTAAAGATAATAAACTAGAACAGGAAATTAAACAATTAGAATTACTGCATCAATACAATATTGATTTAGTGGTTTTAGCAAAATATATGCAGATTGTCAGCGCCAATTTTCTTGAACAATTTCCGCGAATTATCAATATTCATCACTCATTTTTACCTGCGTTTATTGGTGCTAATCCCTATCATCGGGCTTTTGAAAGAGGGGTAAAAATTATTGGTGCTACGGCACATTATGCAACTGCTGATTTAGATTGTGGTCCAATTATTGAACAGGATGTAGTCAGAGTTAGTCATCGGGATAATGTAGATGATTTGATTAGAAAAGGTAAAGATTTAGAGCGAATTGTTTTAGCTAGAGCAGTGAGATCACATTTACAAAATCGTGTTTTAGTTTATGGGAATAAAACCGTAGTTTTTGAATAAATTTGCATAAAATTATCATATAGCGGTTTTCAATTGCTAAGTCTGGAGGGTGAGGAAATACTCCCTTCGATAGTTGCGAAACCCTTTAGTACAAGCTCAAAATCTAGTCAGTGCTTCTTCTGGACAAGAGTTGATTTCAATAGTTGATTTATTTAGCTAAGAGTAGGGTTTTGTGCAGAAATTGAATATTAATGTATCCAGAAATTAGCAAATACATTCTGATGCCAGTATACTTAAAGGAAAGCTCTAATTAAAAATTAAGAATTTATACAGGAAATATGTCTAAGCAATTGCCATCATCAAATAATTTAACCAAATTGCCGACAGAAGCGGAAAGAGAAGAACAACTAATGCAAGATGTTCGGCTCTTGTTAGAAAATTTGATTTGTAGAGAGGAAGCCACAGTTAAGTTGATATTGAATTGTCTTTATGATGCAGGAGCAACTAATTTAATCAACCAAAAATTTAGCTCTCGGACTCTCAATAAAACGCTGAAATGGGTTTCTAAAATGTCTAAACCTGCATTCAGGATGATTGCTTGGCAATGGTTTAAGCAAAACTGCCCTAAATTAATTACTGATTGGCTAAGAAGCAAAATTGAGTTTGAAAAAGTAGAAACTCCGCAAGTTGAGGTAGTAGTAGAACAGCCAAATACTAACTTCAATACTCTTTCTCAAACTCAATATCAGATTTATGAAGTTCAACAACTTCGCACTCAAATTAAGTTGTTAACTGGCATTTTACTAGGGGTGGTAACTCTGTTAACTGGTAGCTTTATTTGGGCTGGTTATTTGCTAGAGCGATCGCATTTGCAAGTAGTCGAAGAATTGCAAACTCAAGTGAAAACACTGGAAGCTAATGTTAATAAGCGTTAACTGAATCCTGTAAGTTAATGCCGATGGTTATTCCAGTCAACTACGTCCTCATTTGTAGTTTGAAGTTTACGCCAGGTAATATTCCCTTTTGAGGTATTGAGAAGTGTTTGCTCAATTACATCAGGTAACTGATCCCAAGATAAGTCTTCACATTGCAGCACAATTTTGAGTTTGTCCAAAGCGTCTGTAGCTGAACGGTCTTCTTGCAAATTGAGAGGATCATTAACACGTAGAGGATCTCTTTGTATAGCTACAATTCCTTGGCGCACGGCCATTGTAATTTTCTGAGAAAACTCTGTTTTTCCATGATGCCATTGTCTTTGCCACCCTCGTTTACTAGTTGCATACATACCAGGTAAACGATTCAAAGCAAAAGCAACTACTTCCGGTACTTTCACGTACTGAACAATTTTTACAGGTAAGCCTTGAATTTGTTTCTCAACTTCCTCTATAACTAACGTTTCCATGACATTGCAACAATGTTTTTTGAATGCCAGTTGTTTGGAATTGTTGATAGAAGAATTTAAGGATGCACGATAATTTGACATAGCTGATAAAACTAATTTTTATTTGATTTTTTGTTGAATTTAAGTTAAAGTTTTGATAAAGTAATTTCAACTATAAACCCTAACTTAAGTTGTGCTTGGCAAGCTTTTGGATAAATCTTACTCTATATAGTTTTTTATATTAATGTAAAGAGTGATTTTACTGTTTTTATTCTGAATCATCAGTCTATTAAAAACAAATTTTTTATGTAAATGCACGGTTAATATTGATGTCTAATATACTAGTATTTAGTTGAGGTTAATTAATATTACTCAATCAGTGTACTTAACTCAATAGCCATATCCTGTAGACTGCAAGAGGTCTAATTAAGGCAGCAGGAGAGCAGGGAACAGGGTATATTCTGGAAACATAGTTTCCCGATGTTTGCACAGATGCAGAAATGATAACTTAAACTTGCCGAACATGATATCAACCCCGTCACCTGCTCCCTGTCACCTGTCACAACTTCTGACCTGCATAAATTGAGCGAACTTCACCATTCCGGCGGATAATCGCCCCGCCTTTACTCACATCCACTAGTGTCCAACCACTAGCGCCAATATTCTCTCCCAGGTTAATCCGGCGAGTCACACCCTCAATTTTAAACAAAGCCGCAGATTTTTGACCTAATTCTAGCAATCCTTCTAACTCAGCCGAATAAGCAGGTACATAAACCTGCTGGGTAGTAGTTACTTCTGGCTGGGGTAATGATGTAGTTGCTGTAGCCACAGGCAATTTTGGTGGTGCAATAGTGGGTAGCCCAGAAGTTGTAGCACGCTTCACCATTGTCGGCGATATTTTTTCTGGTGTCGGCTTGGTTGCTATTTGCACATTCTTGGGGGTATCTTTCACAAACTCAGGTGGGGATACCTGCACCGGCATGGGTACAATTTCTGGTAAGGGGCGTATAGCTGGAGGTGCTTGATAAACAGGAATATATATCCGCTCCACAACATTTGTGTTGCGACTAGGAGACGGTGGGGTATTGTTAGCCGCTACTGGTGGGGTTAAACTCCCGACAGGTTGGTGACTGGGCAAAGCCAAGGAGTTAGTTTGGTTGGAATTCACATCACTGAATCCAGATTTAGTAGGCTTTTGATCATTGCTTTGTCCTTGCTGGTCTATAACTGCTAAGGATTCCAGCATATAATTAACTAACTCTACCTGTGGATCTGGTTCTGGTACTACAGATGATGACAACTGATCTGTTAGTAGTGTCTGCGAAGTGAACTTACCAGTAATACTACTTATAAATCCTGTCTCTGTTAGGTAAATTGTTCCCACCATCGCCACGCTTAAGGTTGACCCTAATATTAGCAGGTTGCTCAAACCACCACTATTTTTCTGATTCCTTTTCCTAATTGCCGTGACAGCGGGAGGATTGAATACTAGTGTACTAGTTTGCTGCTTTTGACTAGGCGAAATTGTCTTAACTGATTGGTGTAAGGTCTGTGGCAAAACAACTTCTTGCATTCTCACTGCTACTGCTTGCTTATGTAGATATTCTGTCCTGACAGTTTTGGCAGGATGCTTTCTACCACTATCGAGAATCTTGTCGATATCGGTGAAGAGATCATCTATCAAGCCTTCAGCGTAAGTCTCTATCGACAGGGCTTCACTGGGGATTAAGTCATCTAGTGCTTCGGAAATAATGAAATGGGTGCTGGCTTCTGTTATCATGGACATCTTTTTTGTGGCTGCTAGTGCGGGGAAAGGAAACCCCTGTGTCCGGGAAATCGAGTTTTTTAATTACACTGCTAATCACTCATCCCAGTGGAAATGGATTGATTTGGCAATGGTATTAAATTGTACTCTGATTTAGAAATAATGGATAATCTCACTTCAAAAATCTATGTAATCCATCATACTGATCCCCCACTTTATACTATACTCACCCTGAATGAGTTTTTGTATCTGTTAATAGGGAAAACTCAAGCTGCTCCTTGGTTTTACGGATTTCTAAATAAATTAACAAGGCATTTATATCCGCAGGGTTAACTCCCCCAATTCGCGCAGCTTGACCAATTGTTAAGGGTCTTACTTTCCCTAGTTTTTCTCTAGCTTCTTTGGAAAGGGTATCAATTGCTGCATAATCTAAATTAGCAGGTAAGGGGCGATTTGCTTGACGTGCAGTTTGCTCAATTTGGTTTTGCTGTCTTGCTAAATATCCAGAATATTTAATATCAATTTCAGCGCCTTCTTTTTCCGCTTGTTTGAGGTTGGTATTACCTAATGCGTATCTTTCCAAATCAACATAGTGGATACCTGGACGACGCAATAAGTCAGCGAGGGTAATTGAACCTTTGATTGTTTGTTGGATATCTTGAGCGATCGCTTTACCAACTTCCTCATGTTCTTTTATCCTAGTTGAATGCAGACGTTCTTTTTCTGCAACAATTTGTTCTTGTTTGCTAGTAAACAAATCCCAGCGGCGATCGTCAATTAAACCAATTTCCCGCCCCAAGGGTGTCATCCGTTGATCAGCATTATCGGAACGTAGTAATAAACGATACTCTGATCTACTCGTAAGCATCCGGTAAGGTTCACGTAAATCCTTGGTACACAAATCATCAAGCAAAGTCCCGATGTAACTTTGTTCACGGGGGAAAATAATCATTTCCTCACCCCGCACATACCGCGCTGCATTAATACCTGCTACCAAACCCTGTGCAGCAGCTTCTTCATAACCGGTTGTTCCATTAATTTGTCCAGCACAAAATAACCCGGCTATTTTCTTCGTCATCAACGTAGGATAACACTGGGTTGCAGGTAAATAATCATACTCTACAGCATAGGCAGGACGCAACATCACGCAGTTTTCCAAACCGGGAAGACTCCGTAACATCAACAATTGCAGATTTTCAGGTAAACCAGTGGAAAAACCTTGGATGTATAATTCTGGTATATCCCGTCCTTCTGGTTCAATAAAGATTTGATGACTTTCTTTATCTACAAAGCGGACAATCTTATCTTCAATACTGGGACAATAACGAGGTCCTTTTGCTTCTACCCAACCACCATACACAGGGGATAAGTGCAAATTTTCTTGAATTAACCGATGGGTTTCTTTAGTAGTCCTAGTCATGTGACAAGGAATTTGTTCCCGTTCTACCCACGCTTGGGGGTCAAAACTAAACCAGCGTACTTCTTCATCTCCCGGTTGAATTTCCATTTTACTGTAATCGACGGACCGCTTATCTACCCGTGCAGGTGTGCCGGTTTTTAATCTTCCGGTTTCAAAACCCAAGCGGTTGAGAGTTTCCGTTAAACCTACCGCCGCAAATTCCCCCGCACGTCCAGCGTCCATAGATTTGTTACCAACCCATATCTTCCCACCTAAAAATGTACCAGTGGTTAAAATTACGGTTTTGCATTCAAAAGCTACACCAAAATAAGTTTCAACGCCTATTATTTCATCATTAGTATTTAAGACTAAATCTGTCACCATGCTTTCCCGAATTGTCAAATTTTCTTGATTTTCGACAATTCCTTTCATTACTGCTGCATATTCGCGTTTATCGGTTTGCGCCCGTAATGCCCAAACTGCTGGACCTCGTGAAGAGTTAAGGATGCGTTTTTGTAAGTAGGTGCGGTCTGCAACTTTACCAATTTCCCCACCTAAAGCATCTACTTCATGGGTTAATTGAGATTTTGCTGGTCCACCGACTGCGGGGTTACAAGGTTGCCAAGCGATTTTATCCAGATTAAGGGTTAACAGCAGAGTCCGACAACCGAGGCGGGCAGTAGCTAAAGCTGCTTCGCAACCGGCGTGACCTGCACCGACGACAATTACATCATAAGCGTCTTGGAATTCTATAGCATTGTGTATGGTCATGAGTAGTTAGGAATTAAAAGTTAAAAGTTAAAAAAGTTAGTTACTGTGGGTATTTTAGCGTATGTTTTGGTTAATTGTCAGAATCAGGATGTCTAGGATTTAAGGATTTACAGGATGTTGAATATTTTTGATTGATTACAAAGGATTTCTCTCCATAAAATTTTTGATTTCTATTTTCAGGTTTCTTTCAACTTGACGATTCATGTCTATTGCTTTTAATTTGGCATTTTCTTCTGCCTCTTCAACATTTTTCTGGTTTGCTGTAACTGATAAACCATCAATAATAAAGCCTAATATCAAAGGTAATGAAATCATAAAAAGCAAAATAATTATTCCAAGAGATGAATTTGCACCCAAAGATATAATGGTTGGTAAGTAGGTGAACAGAAAAATTTAAAGGTATGTGAAGAAAAGTAAAATCGCCCAAAACTCTCTTCCTGTTCCCTGTTCCCTGTTCCCTGTTCCCTTGCCCCAACGACAATTTTTAACGCCAACCTACTTATACCAAATATAAAAAATAAGCAACCCAAAGGACTACATCCGACAAAAGCTTTACTTTCCGCTTCTTTTTTTGCTTTTGCAATAAGTTCTTCACCTTTTTTCTCTGTATCTGCAATTATTTCTAGATAAGGGACAACTTCAGATATAAATTTATTCATGAATGAACGATCACGTTGTCTCGCTAAATTTAGTTTTACACCTGTATATTTTTCAATAACTTGCAGAAGATTATATAAATCTTGAGCTTTCCAGGATGTTCCACAGTCTAAACAAGCATTAACATTTCTATCTTCACCTGTAACAGCACCAACCGCAGCACCAACAACCCCAAACAAAGCATACCCAGCTATAGCACGTCCCCAGTTTACATCTGTTTCTTGTTTAATTTGGATGTGATTAGAACCACAGTTAGGACAGTTGGCCATCTTTTATTTCCTTTATACTGCTATACTTACAGTATTATGACATTTTTAACCCCTTATGTAAGTGTTTTGTTAAATTTTTGATACGTTCCAGCAATTAACTGTCTGAATCAGGATGTCCCGGATTTAAGGATTTACAGGATGTTGAAGATTGTTTATTAATTATAAATGTGGTTTTAACCACAGTTAGGACATGAAGATTTACAATGTTGCTGAAATTACAATATCTGCATTGGCGACATTTTGATCTCTATTTTTTGGTTTAATGCTGCGGCAATTCTAGCTAACATAGATAAAGAATGTCCTTCATAGTCAGCGTCTTCTAATCTAGCAATAACAGATTGAGTAGTACCAACTAAATCTGCTAGTTGTTGCTGGGTTAACCCTGCTTGTTTACGTGCATCATAGATGATTTGAGATACTTGAGCATTTAAAGATGATTCTCTCACTATCTCTTGTAATTCTGGGTCTGCTTTCATCATTTTATTAATGATTTTCAGTGCATCATTTGTTTTCTTCATCTGTTTCTTCCTCTGTTTCAAGATAAGTATGTATTTCTGAATTAAGGATAAATAAATTTTTGTATTTTAATGCTAAGTCAATATCTTGATCTGGGACTTCATTATTTTCTTTAATAATTGCATGAGCTAAAATCACTACGTTTTGACCGTGGAAAAAATATAAAATTCTATATTGTACTTTCAGGTGCTTTGCTCTAATTTCATAAATACCATCACGGAGAAAATCTGCTGCGGGTCTTCTCAGTTCAAAACCATACTCGGCCAACTGCTGAATTCTAGCGATGCAGTTAGCATATCCTTTTTTATCTTGTTTGAGTAATTTGTTTAGCCACTTTAAGACGGGAACTTCTCCTCTATCATCTTGAAAGAAAATAATCCGTGTTTCTGGCATTGTTTGGGATAGATTTACACATACTATTAATCATATCGCAAAAATGCGATATTGTATAGCAAACGTTGTGAATATCCTTTTCTTTTGAAAAGAGTCATATTTTTTGATTGTAAAGGTTCTCTATTCATAATCAGGATTTCCAGGATTAAAGGATTTACAAGATGTTTGTGTTATGATTGTTTTGTCGGAATTCTGATTCTGACGTTCTCAAGTGGCAAAAAAAATTCAAAAAAAATTCAAAAAAAATTCGTTTTTTGGGGTCTAGCCCCGTTGACTTTTTGGGCTAGGGATGGTATTTTTATAATGGGAGTGCGTGCATCGATAAAAATTTTACTTACATCCAATTATATTAATATAAATATCATACCACACCGATCACCAGCAGAACCCTAAAAATCAAAATTTTTTTAAAGTAAAACTTATTAAAAAATAATTTATTATGATTTTTGCTTATAAAAACTGATTAGACAAGTTGGCTTTTGCATACATATTGAAATTGTAACGATTTAGAGAGTTACACAGTATTTCAACCGCGCCATACCTTCCCGTGCAGTGTGGTACAACCACCTTGTCATACTATCTATTCATAATAGCACAGTTGTGTATTTTTTTTGTATATATTGTTTGTTCGGTTGATAAATTTAGTTGTTAGGAAATTGCAAAATCCATACAACAACCATTCCTAGAATTTTGTAATATGATTAAATCGCAGTTATCCCCATAAATAATTTTTTTCATGAAACGCAATTCTAAACTAAAACGCCGCTTCAGAAAAATAACTTTTATTACCATTATTATATTCTTATTTTTTACCATAGTTGGCAGTAGTAATATTAACTACTATCAGCCATTACCAAATATTGTCATGAGGAGTAACATCAAAACAACACCATTTATTCCTAATCAACAATTAGATGAACAACAGCGTTTTTTAACTACAATTACCCATCAAATAGTCAATCTTCCCCAAGCTGATAGTTATGAATATATCTTACTACGTGCTTACGGTACAGTATTGATTAATCAACAACCAGAAATTAAATTACCACAAAAAGTTATTTTAGACAACGAACAAGAAACCCAAGATTTTCAAGGAACAATGCAAGTAACTTTAGTTGAAGGTACTAGCGAATGTTACTTACAAAAAGTTGCCGCCGATGCGTTTAATAAAGCCAGGATTATGGTAAATATTCCTCTCAAATCGGGATATTCTGGAGATTGTACACGCAGTTTTGCCACAAATTTAAGATTTTGGCAAAAATACGCTAACAACCAAACTTTAGAACGAGTAAAACAAGGAAAAGAAACCAGAATTCTCGGTACAGTTGCACCCCCAGGAACTTCGCAACATCTCTGGGGTTTAGCACTTGATTTAAGAGTATCCAGCGCAGCACAAAGACAAGCCTTAAATCAAAATGGTTGGTTTCAGACTGTAGAAAATGATGTTCCTCACTGGACTTATCTCGGTTGGGATGAAGAGAGTTTACCGAAATTTGGTTTAAAGGATAAAACCGTCAGGGGTGTTACCTATTGGTTGACACCTATTTAAGTGATTTAATAGTGAATATACAACCAGCCAGATGATTACAATTCTATATAGTAGAATTCCGCATTTTTAGCAATTTCATCAAGTCCTGCCAAGTAGTCCTTAATTACATATTGTATCTTGTCTAATGCTTCCTGCTCAGTATCACCTACTGTCCAGCATCCAGGTAAGGCCGGACACCATATAGCGTATACTTTATCTATTTTATTCAACTTGACTTGATAACGCATATCTCAATTATTGCTAATATAGCAGTCAGGCATCAGTCGTCAGCTTTTCAAAACTATTGAATAATCAGGTTTCCAAATAAATTTTGAATCTATTGATTCCTGGTTTTACGAATATTCTGACTGCTGACTCTTGAATTAGTACCTATTTGTAATTCTATATTATTAATTAAGATTAAAAGGAATTCCTTGATACTGCAATAGCTAACACTGTTACTAAATATAGGGAAAAATGGTAAATTAGGTGTTATGTATAGAGTGGTGATACAGATTTGAAAATAGAAAATTTAAGGTAATTATTTTATTCTTTGTGGTAAGGAATTGAAAATCATGATAGATGAAAGAGTGGTTGAGGACTAAAAGAAATGTTAACGTGGATTATTATTATGACAATAAAATAGTTATACACCTAAGCTTTGGAGTTTGGACAGTGGGTTTATTTGATGATTTAAGTCGGTTTTTAGAAGAGCGTTTAGAAGAATTCTTGCGGAATAACCCGCACCTAGAGTTAGAGATGCTGTTAGAACAGCTGCGGCAGCAAGAAGAGGATACACTAAAACTAATTGTAGATTTACAATTACAGGAAAAGCGATCGCAAGACGAAATTCTCTCTACAGCCCAAGAAATACAACGTTGGCACATCCGTGTCCAAAAAGCAAAAGCCGCAGGTAGAGAAGATTTAGCCGTACCAGCGCAAACAAGAGAAGATACACTCCTGCGGGAAGGAAATCAAAAATGGGGACAAATGCAAGGTTTAAAAGAACGCATTACCCAATCACAAGAACTACTACTCAAAATTCAACAGCGTCGTCAGGAAGTCCAAACCAAAGCAAAAGAAGCGCAAACAGCACGAGCAAAAGCTCAAACCCAACAGCGTTTAGAAACCAATGCTGGGGAAAATCCACCTAGTAGTTATTCTAGTAAATTTGACGACTTAGAAGAACAGTTTTGCCGTTGGGAAACTCAAGATGAGTTAGAACAAATGAAACGGAATCTGGGTAAATAATGCAATCAGTATGTCAACATAATTAGGGACTTCCAAATAAAAAAACACTCAACCACCTAACGCAAAAAATCTCTCAAACCCTCATTCCTCTGCGTTCTCTGCGCCTCTGCGGTTCGTTAATCTGGATAATTTATTTTTTGGAAGTCCCTTAAATATAAAATGCTCGGATTTCAATACCCGACTTCTTGCAGCAGTCGGATATCTAAATCAGCTATTACCCTCTATTTTGACTTCTCTGCACCTGCTCCAACAACTCCTCAAAACTCCCAGGTGCGGGAAGACATTTCAACCCTTGACAGACTAAGCCCACATTTCCCTGTGGTAAATCTGATACCACCGTCAAGGCAGCAGTTGGTAGATATTTGGGGATCAATAATCTAATTTGCTCAGTGTTACTACGAATCAAGGTAGAATTACGATACCAATCTAAAGCAGTCAATAAACTGGGACAAGCTTGGGGCGATTCACTCATTACGCCTTGAAATGCTTTTAATCCAGACTCAGCTAAATCAAGATAATGTAGATTATCAGTGAGTAAGGATAACCTAACTAAATTTGCGATCGCAATTCCATTGGCTGAAGGTGTAGCATTATCCATATAACTACGCTCCCGCACAATCAAATCTTGACTATTGTCGCTAGATGTGTTAAAATACCCACCTAATTCCACACTCCAGAGAAATTCATTAAACTCATCTTGGAGAGCAACAGCTTTTTCCAACCAATCAGAATTTGCAACATCAGCTTGGTATAAATCCAACAATGCTTTGATAAAAAAAGCGTAATCTTCAGATTGTGCCAAAACCGTGGCTTCACCTTCATAATTAAGTCGGTGAAAACGCCCATTAACAAATTGATGATCCCAGATAAACTTAGCTGCTTGTGCTGCTAACTCCAAATAACTGGGTTGTTGGAAAACCTCACTCGCCCTAGCTAAACCAGAGATCATCAAGCTATTCCAGGCTACAATCATCTTAGTGTCAGTCACCGCCGGAATGCGACCAGGCCAGTTAGTGGTTTTTGCTTCCCGATTATCTCGCGCTGGTGGGAAAGTAGTTGAAGTTTCAGGTGTAGAACCATAACGCGCAGCAAATAACTTACTCAGAGCAATTTCTAACGTTTGACTCAGTTCACCAGGATGTAATCTTTGTAAAACATTCTGACCTTCAAAATTTCCATTAGGAGTAACAGAAAACTGTTGTTGTAAT
Source organism: Anabaena sp. UHCC 0451 (assembly GCF_034931405.1). Lineage (NCBI taxonomy): Bacteria > Bacillati > Cyanobacteriota > Cyanophyceae > Nostocales > Nostocaceae > Anabaena > Anabaena sp. UHCC 0451. The sequence continues at coordinate 31,900 of NZ_JAYGHA010000040.1, forward strand.
TCTGTTAGTTCTTCAGGTGTTAAAAGCTGCTGTAATTCCTGATAACTCCAGACATAAAAAGCGCCTTCCTCTGGTTCTGCTGCTGTAGGGTTAATGAAACTATCAGCATCTTGAGCAGCATAAAAATAACCCGTAGGTGCAGTCATTTCCCGTTGTAACCATTTTACAGTTCCAGCCACAGACCTCTCGAAAGCCGGTTCTTGAATTCCCGCACTCCACAAATCAGCCAGATATTCCAGAATCTGACCATTATCGTAAAGCATCTTTTCAAAATGGGGGACAGTCCAAGTAGGGTCAACAGTGTAGCGATGAAAACCACCAGCTACATGATCATAAATCCCACCCAACGCTAAATCTAGTCCTCTTCGAGTACAAACTTGTTGACCATCATACCGAGATTGATAATTAAAGCGAGTTCCCCGCAAAGCCAACTCACAATAGGGGATCATCGGAAAACTATTACCAACCTGCTTAGGATTGATGATCCCCGTGCAGATTTCCCAACCCCTTTGCAATAATTGATGATCTGCAACTTCCTGATTAGCACCAGTTTGTAATACCGCAGATGTCAGCAAAGCCTCAACAATTACCGCCTTCCGTTGGCGTAACTCTTCCTTTTGCGTATCATAGAAATTACGTAAAGCTTGTAAAACCTGCAAAAATCCCGGACGACCATAGCGGGGATCAACAGGAAAGTAAGTTCCAGCGTAAAATGGGACTAAATCATCTGGAGACAGAAACGCATTGAGCGGCCAACCTCCTTGACCACTCATCATTTGCAAGCTCTGCATATAAATACTATCTAGGTCTGGTCTTTCTTCCCGGTCTACTTTGATGGGGAGAAAATTGGCGTTCATATATTGGGCAATTTCTAAATCAGAAAACGCCTCACCTTCCATCACCGTACACCAGTGACAGCTAGAGTAACCAATAGAAAGAAAAATCGGTTTACCTTGCAACCTTGCAGTTTCCAGTGCTTCATTACACCAAGGCCACCAATCAATCGGGTTTGCGGCGTGTTTGCGGAGATAAAGGCTCTTTGTTTCCACAAGGCGATTAGTCATAATCAAAGAAATTTCTCTTTTATGACTAGTTTAGCTTTTTTACAGTTAACAGTTATTTACTGTCACCTGTCACCTTCCAACGTTACTTAAACAAGCGAATCGTTGAACCCAGTACAGGTGTTGGCATTTCTGATAAAGGTGATACAGATTTAGGAGGAATTTGATTACCAGCGTTGAGTCCGGCGATGAGGTGCAGTAAAAAAGTGATTAAGGCAGCTTGTATAAGTCTTTCCAGCATAGGACTTCTCTCTTGATCAATAGCATTTCAAGTAAGATTGGTTATTCTAAATACACCTTATAGTCACGATTTACCGGATTTGCAAAATATGTCCGGAAAATTAACCAGAAGAAGGTTAAAAATTGTGAAAAAAGTTACTAATACCTGAAAAATTTTTTGACCAATCTCTAGTTGCCAAATCCAGGCAAGGCAAAGGATTATGTCAATAGTTAGGGCGCAGTGAGCCAGGATTAGAATATAAACTTAATCTTCCTTCGAGTAAGCTTTCATTTAACCCTCTTTTTACATCGCCACAATCACTTAGACGGCTATCAGCCTTAAAAAGTGCCTGTAAAAAAATTTTAAATTTGAGATAATAGAATGAATGACAAATAGCTACAAATAAGCTCAATGATTCCTATCGTTATTGAACAATCGGGTCGTGGCGAACGCGCCTTTGATATCTACTCACGGCTGTTACGTGAGCGCATCATTTTTTTGGGACAACAGGTAGATAGCAGTCTTGCTAACTTGATTGTTGCCCAATTGCTGTTTTTAGATTCTGAAGACCCGGAGAAAGACATTTATATGTACATCAATTCTCCCGGTGGTTCAGTGACGGCGGGGATGGGTATTTTTGACACCATGAAGAACATCCGCCCCGATGTCTGTACTATTTGTACCGGATTAGCGGCGAGTATGGGCGCTTTCCTCTTAAGCGCAGGTACAAAAGGTAAGCGAATGAGTTTACCTCAGTCACGGATTATGATTCACCAACCTTTAGGCGGCGCTCAAGGACAAGCGACTGATATTGAAATTCAGGCACGGGAAATTTTATACCACAAAAGCAAGCTGAATGGATATTTAGCTGAACACACTGGTCAGCCACTGGAGCGTATTTCTGAAGATACAGAACGTGACTTTTTCATGTCTCCCGAAGAAGCCAGGGAATACGGCTTAATTGACCAAGTGATTGACCGTCACTCCGCTGGTAGCCGTCCAATGGCTGTAGTGTAGGGGATTGGGGATTGGTGATTGGTGATTGGTGATTGGGTTATTTACCTCCCCACCTCCCCATCACCCCATCACCCCATCACCCCACCTCCCTGTTCCCTGTTCCCTGTTCCCTGTTCCCTGTTCCCTGTTCCCTGTTCCCTCCTTTTAAAACCCAGCTATGGGATCAGGTTGAGATTTGAGGAAGTTGAGAAAATCTAGTAACTCTTCCTCGCTGAGTAAAGAACGTCCCAATTTACCGTAAGTTGTTTTTAGATGTTCTCTACCCTGTTCTTTTGTCCAACCTAAGCGTTCTATTTGGACATCGGTTTGGGCGATGACATCAGAGAGATTTACTGGTTCGCTTTTGTTTTTTCTTTTTCCCATCCCTGAGCGCAAGCCAACATCTTCTGGGGGAGAATAACTGCGTGGGGTAAACGGGGTAACATTACTAGCAGTAATTTCTGGTAAGGGTTGCGGTTCAGATTCTGGACTAGATACGATTTCCAGATTAGGCGCTGAAGTATCAAATTGCTCTTCTCTGGTAGTAGTTCCCGAAAAAGTTTGATCTATTTGATTTAAAGGTTGGTTATAGGTATCTTTTTTCAGATTGGTGTTGCTGTTCTGTGTAACAACAGGGGATGAGTATGTGTTGCTGGCAGGACTACCAGCATCAGGGACAGACTCATTTAACACATATGTGGTTTTTATGGTGGAATTGACCGGAACTGGGTCAATAGGTTTGGCAGAAAATGCTACTGTTTCATTGGTTGTATTGGTGATTCCCAAAACCATCAACGCCCGATTTCTGGCTTGGTCTTCAGCAACTTCTACAGTGTCTGCTCCGGCCATACCAGTGGCACGAGTGACACCTTCAATTTGTAGGCTAACGCGGACAATATATTTGCCTTGAAAAATCTGTACTAATTCGGAAATAATACTGCTATTGGGATACAAGCTCTGGAATTGAGCCAACATAATAGTGCCACCCATCTTAATCTGTTTAACTTTATTTGTACTTGATAGAACTTACAGGTACTTTTTGCGCTATGATCATCAGTCACGATTGTAGCAGCAGCTGGTTTTTGCATAATTGGCACAAATCTTGAGCTACTGCTGACTAAATCAGGGTGTTCTTCCTCTCAATGCTATACTAATTACCCAACTAGATATCTAGAAGTATTTTCTGGAAGTGCGCTCTAAATCTACAATAATAAAGATAAGGTTCGCCCTCATTGCTTGTTCAGCTGCTTACCTGATTGTTACCGATTCTACAGATGGTAAAATTGGGTTAATCAGCAGTTTCTCCTAGTGAAAACTCAGATTCTCATGGCGTGAAATTACCTGACATCTAGACAATCAAACACCTGTTCCTTGCCTTGTGTAGCAGCTTGTGGGTGATGATGGAGAGTTCTCCAAACCAAACCTCTCCACAACCCATTGCGTGATTACCAGGTGGAAATCGAGTATCAGGAGTGCTGTATAAGATTAGTTAGGTAGTCACTCTTAAAGTGAAGCAGGAAGCTAACTGCAAGTCTTTAGGTAGATTTGAGTAAGTTTAGTAAAGCGGAAGAACCAGATTACACGAAAAATGATGTTTTGACCAAAGGTCGGTTCACTGCATGGAATTTTCAATCGCTACACTCCTTGCCAATTTTACTGATGATAAATTGGTAGCTCGGAAGGTTTTGGAAAAAAAGCTGGGTTGTGAGGATGAAGATAGTTTAGAAAAACTTCACATTGCTCTGGAGGTGCTAGAAAAAATTGGGCTGTTAGTTAAAGAACGGGGCAAGTATCGTCGTGTATCAGAAGATGGAATAATTGAAGCTAAACTTCGTTGTTCTAGTAAGGGTTTTTGCTTTGCAATTCAGGATGTGGAAGGCTCTGAGGATATTTATATCCGGGAAAGTCATCTCAGTAATGCCTGGAATGGCGATCGCGTTTTGGTGAGAGTGCTAAAAGAAGGTAGTCGGCGGCGTTCTCCTGAAGGTGAGGTAAAGTTGATTTTAGAACGCTCTAATCACACTTTGCTGGCACGGATTAAGCAAGTTGAAGGGGGTTTCCGTGCTGTACCTTTGGATGATCGTTTGCTGTTTGAATTGAAACTCCTCACCAATGGGATCAAATTAGAAGAAGCTATCGACCATCTAGCTCATGTCGAAGTCCTACGTTATCCTTTAGCTCAGTATCCGCCTTTGGGTCGGGTGGTACAAATCCTGGGTAGTGATGCGGAAGCTGCTGCTGATATAGATTTAGTAACTTGTAAACATGATTTATCTCGGACTTTTTCAGAAAACGTTTTGGATGTAGCAGCTAAATTACCCAAGAAATTACTGAAAGCCGATTTGAAAGATCGCGTAGATTTACGGAATTTGTTCACTCTGACAATAGAAGGGGTAAACGGTGACGATAGGTTAGTGGAAAATGCTTTTAGCTTGGAGAAAAACCCCAGTGATCCTTGGCGGTTGATTGTTCATGTCACTGATTTATCTCATTACATTCAAGCTGATGAACTCCTAGACCGGGAAGCACTTAAACGTGGGAAATCGGTGTATCTGGGAGATCTAATTTTGCCCATGTTACCTGATGCTATGGGAGAACGTTGTTCTTTAATACCGGGTAGCGATCGCCTAGCTCTCTCCTTTGTAATCACCATTGATCCGCAATTGGGAGAAGTGATAGAGTGGGAAATTCAACCCAGTGTGATAAATGTTGATACGGCTGTTAGCAAAAACCAAGCAGAAGCAATACTCAACGGTGAATCAACAAAAACATCTGCTGAAAGTATAGCGATATTACGTGATTTAGCGACTTTGGCTCAAGCAGCCAAACAAGCTCGCTTATCTCGCGGTTGCTTGCAGTTAAATCTACCACCTAGCCAAAATCCTTACTTTGATGAAGGGTTAATGGGGGCTGTAGTCGTCAATGATTCGCCTGTACCATCATTGTTAACAGAGTTTGTCCTGTTGGTAAATGAACTGATGGCAGATCACCTCAGCGCCTTGGGAGTCCCTGCTATTTGGCGAGTCCAAGGAACACCAGATTCTGAAGATGTCCAGGAAATGCTGAAACTGGCAATTAATTTGGGTGTAGAGTTGACACTCGATCCAGAATTGGAGATTCAACCCCTAGATTATCAACATTTAACAGGGGCTTTTGCTGAGTCACCATCTGAGCAAGTTCTGACCTACCTGTTACAAGACACTCTTAAACCTGCTGTGTATAGCATCACCAAAGGAGCGCATTTTGGGTTAGCTCTACCACATTATCTTCACTTTAGTTCTCCCTTGCGGCGTTACCCAGATTTACTGATGCAAAGGGTATATCATGCTCTATTAGAATACGGACGCAATCGCCGTAATACTCGTGTCAAAGAGCGCGTAAACCTGCGTCACTCCTCCTCCCATCTGGAAATTAACTGGAATGTTCTACCTCCAGAACTACAACAAGAACTACAAAGCGATTTAACTAGAGTCCTTGTCCAGATTAATGACCGCGAAAAAGAGGTTCAAGAAGCTGAAGCCGATTTGGCCGGATTGCAAAAAGCCCAATTGATGAAACAGCGCATTGGTCAAGTTTTTCCCGGTGTGATTACAGGTGTTCAATCCTACGGTTTCTTTGTCGAAATCGAAGTCCCCACCACAGAGTTAGAAATCGGCTCTAAGCTGAGTACACCTTTGCGGGTAGAAGGATTAGTACACGTTAGTTCGCTAAAAGATGATTGGTATGAATATCGGGCTAGACAACAAGCTCTATTTGGAAGGAAAAATCGCGCTTCCTATCGATTAGGCGATCGCGTAGCCGTACAAGTTAAGAGTGTCGATTACTACCGTCAGCAAATTGATTTAGTCACAGTTGGCGCTGATGGTGTAGTCACAGGATTAGGATCTGGCGCTACGAATGAAGATAAATCAGATATTTACTTACCAAATCACATCAAATCTTTTGATTTAGATCAATACAATGAGGATGAGTAAATTTTCTGAGTAATTCTGTGTCTAATAACGCTAAACCACTTATCTTAGGCGTATCAGGTGCATCCGGACTGATTTACGCCATTCGCGCTCTTAAATTTCTTTTAGAAGCTGAGTATAAAATTGAATTGGTTGCCTCAAAATCAACCTACATGGTTTGGCAAGCAGAGCAAAATATCCGAATGCCAGCAGATACCGAAGCACAAGAGCAATTTTGGCGAAATCAAGCTGGAGTAGAACTATCTGGTCAACTCCGCTGTCATCCTTGGAGTGATGTTGGTGCTGGTATCGCCAGTGGTTCATTTAAAACTTTGGGGATGATCATCATGCCCTGTAGTATGAGTACAGTAGCTAAACTGGCAGTAGGTTTAAGTTCAGACTTACTAGAACGAGCGGCAGATGTCCAGATTAAAGAAGGCCGTAAACTGGTAATTGTCCCCAGAGAAACTCCTTTTAGCCTGATTCACCTACGGAATTTAACCACCTTAGCAGAAACAGGAGTAAGAGTTGTTCCCGCTATTCCCGCCTGGTATCACAATCCCCAAAGCATTGAAGATTTAGTTGATTTTGTAGTTGCCCGTGCTTTAGATCAATTAGATATTGACTGTATTCCTATTCAACGCTGGCAAGGTCATCTTTAAAAATGGGGATTGGGGATTGGGGATTGGGGATTGGGGGAGAATAAACAATCGACTGACAACTGATAACTGATAACTGATAAAGATGGCTGGAATTCGCTTAATTTCGTTAGTAGTGGTTTTTGGAGGACTAATACTCTTATTAGTCCAAAATTTTTCTCCTGCTCTCCCCTTAGTCTTTTTGGGAATGCGGACTCAACCATTACCACTGGCTTTATGGATTTTATTTAGTATTACTGCTGGTGGTTTGACATCTTTTTTCATCACCAGCTTGTTTAAATTTACTAATTATTTTACTGCACAGCCATCCTCATCCAAATCAACGGCAACTACACCGCGTGTCAAGACGAGTTCTAGGAAAGAAACTATACCACCTCCTAGTAGTTCACGTCAAGAATTTAGTCAAACCGATGATGATTGGGAAACAGATGCTAATCAAGGTAATGATTGGGATTTTGAAGAACCACAACAGACACCAAGCCCGAAAACTTACCCCAATCAACAAGCACCTAAAAATGTTCCTCAGTCTGATTCAATTTACTCCTACAGTTCCCAATCACCCAAAAATACTGGTGTAGGCAAAACTGAATCGATTTATGATGCTGATTATCGGGTAATTATCCCTCCTTATCAACCCCAAGCTAGTCATCCAACTAATGAGCAAAGTAATGATGATGATGATGATGATTGGGATTTTTTTGAAGACGATAATTTTCAGGATAATGATGAACGTCCGCAGCGATAAGCTTATAGCAGAATTTGGTCATATTCGCAGAATTCTAGACCAGCAGTTTCATCGCTTGTTTGAGTTAAAAAACTATTGGCTGGTACTTAATCAATTAAAAAATTTTAGCAGCAATGAGTAACTTATTAAGAGGAGTCAACCTATATTTAATCGGAATGATGGGTGTTGGTAAAAGCACTGTTGGTCGTTTACTAGCACAGGAATTCGGTTATGGGTTTCTAGATACTGATGAAGTGATAGTTAAAGCTGTCGGTAAATCTATTAATCAGATATTTGCTGATGAAGGTGAGGCTGAATTTCGACAATTAGAAAGTGATGTTTTAGCTCAAGTTTGTGCTTATACGAAATTAACTATTGCTACGGGTGGGGGTATAGTTATGCGACAAGAAAATTGGGGCTATTTGCGTCACGGGTTGATAGTTTGGCTTGATGTACCAGTGGATGTTTTGTTGAAGCGGTTAGCAGAAGATGAAACAAGACCACTTTTACAAGATCCTGATCCTGAAGGTAAATTGCGATCGCTCCTCCAACAACGTCAACCGCTTTACTCCCAAGCGGACTTACATATTACCATTACTGGAGTAGAAACACCAGAAGAAATTGTTACACATATAATGGCAGCAATACCCAGCGTTCTCAAATCTCAAGATTCTCAACACCAAAATTGATCTGAGGTTAATTAACAAGATATTTTGTGATCGGGAGATAAAAACCTTGCATCTAAAATTGGAAGATCCGGAAAATGATCAAAGATACCGAATATATCAGACAAGCTGAAGCTAATCGTGTCGAAATCCTCAGCGAAGCACTACCTTACATTCAAAAATTCGCAGGTCGCACCGTTGTTGTCAAATACGGAGGTGCAGCTATGAAAGATAGCAACCTCAAAGATAAAGTCATCCGTGACATTGTATTTTTATCTTGTGTTGGCTTGCGACCAATTTTAGTACATGGTGGTGGACCAGAAATCAATAGTTGGTTAGGTAAACTGGGAATTGAAGCACAATTCAAAAACGGTTTACGCGTCACTGATGCAGCAACGATGGATGTGGTAGAAATGGTGTTAGTTGGTCGAGTCAATAAAGAAATTGTCTCCCTGATTAACCAAGCTGGTGGTATGGCGGTGGGACTTTGTGGTAAAGATGGTAACTTAATTACAGCCCGTCCCCAAGGTGATGAAGGTATCGGTTTTGTGGGAGAAGTCTGTAATGTCAACATCAAGATTTTGGAAACTCTCTCTAGTAATGGCTATATTCCTGTAGTTTCCAGCGTTGCGGCTGATGATAACGGACAGGCTTATAATATTAATGCTGATACCGTAGCGGGGGAAATAGCCGCAGCTTTAGGAGCGGAAAAGTTGATTTTGCTGACGGATACAAGAGGGATTTTAAAAGATTACAAAGACCCATCTACCTTGATTCCTAAAGTCGATATTCCTGAAGCTCGTCAATTAATTAGCGATGGTGTGGTTAGTGGCGGTATGATTCCTAAAGTAACCTGTTGTGTGCGATCGCTCGCTCAAGGAGTCAAAGCCTCTCACATCATTGATGGCCGCATTCCTCATGCTTTGTTGTTAGAAATCTTTACAGATGTAGGGATTGGGACAATGATTTTAGGTTCTCAGTTTAAATGATAATTGGGAACTGGGGACTGGTGATTGGGGATTGGGGACTGGGGATTGGGGACTGGGGATTGGGGACTGGGATTGGTGATTGGGAAAATTAACTAATGACTAATAACTAATGACTAATGACTACAGAAAGTTTAGAACTTGCTAAATCTCGCTATCAAGCTGGACAAGCAGCTTTTGAAAATGGACAATATCGGGAAGCGGTGGAAAACTTAGAAAAAGCCAGCGCCTTATTAGCTCGAAATACAAGTTTTGCAGGTGAAGTAGATATTTGGTTGGTGAATGCTTATGAAGCATCTGGACGTTCAGAAGATGCGATCGCACTTTGTCAACAACTTTCCCGTCATCCCCATTACGAAACCAGGCTACAAGCAAAGCGATTAGTTTATATTTTACAAGCACCCAAACTCAAAAGACCAAAAGAATGGATGACAGAAATTCCCGATTTAGCAGCGATTTCTGACAATGAATCTAAAATAATCGTCACCTCTAAACCCAAAAAATCAACAGCAAAGCCGAAGTCTGTAGAACCTGAATATGTTGATCTCAGCAAAGTCAATACCAAAGATAATCGTTTTATTTGGTTAGCTTTAATTGTTGCAGCTTTAACAATTTCCTCTTTAGCTTGGTTGAGTTTGTAAATTTGAAGATTAGGAAAAAGCAGACTTATGAATATATCTAATTTACGAAAACAATTCAGCTTTATATTTACCAACATCATGAAATTCCACATCCCAAAATCTATTTATTCATTGTTGATAATATTCGCATCTTTAATATTATCTGGTTGTGTTGAATATGACTTAGGAGTTAACTTTAATAATGCTAACAATGGGGAATTAGTACAACATATTAAACTATCAGAAAACCTCACCAGTTTTAGCGGTGATTATGTTTCTGAATGGTTAAATAGTTTAGAACGTCGTGCTAGAAAATTAGAAGGTTCAGCAAAACGTATTTCTCCCGAAGAAATTTTCGTCAAAATTCCTTTTAGCAATGGAAGAGAATTACAAGAAAAATTTAGTGGTTTTTTCAACTATCGCACTGCTCAAAAACCTGATACAGTTAATAATGCGGAATTACCAAATATTGCTTCTAACTTAGTTGTCAAAGATAACAACTTCCTGCTTTTATCGAGAAATCATTTAACCTATGATTTAGATTTGCGTTCTCTGTCTGCACTTACCAGCAAAGCAAACAGTTTAACAGGTACAGGTTCAATTATCAATTTAGACTTTAGCTTACAAACACCTTGGGGAGTGAAGAATATTCAACAAACCGAAGATGTCATTCAACCAGAACAACATGATAAACAACTGATATGGAAACTCAAACCAGGTGAATTAAATCATGTAGAAGTAATTTTCTGGCTTCCTAATATGTTGGGTATTGGGACTTTATTAATTATTCTGTTTGTTTGGGGTGGTTTTTATTTGAGATATACATTGTTAACATCAGGATTTCAGGATATCCAGGATTGAACGATTTACAGGATTTTTGCGATCGCCTCCGGCAGTGCGCTCCGCGCAATCGCATATTTTTTTAGTTTTCGACTTGACAAGCTGGAAATAATTTTGTACACTTGTGTTATGAGTAGAAATCTGTGGGCGCATATATATAGGGTTTTTAATTTTCTGGGTTGGAATTTTGGGAACGCGGATGAACGCAGATTGTTAAAATCAGGATATCCAGGATTTACAGGATTCTTTTTTTTGCTTCTTTGCGTGACACCAGAGATAAAATTTGTCTGATAGCGTAGCGTGGCGTTAGCCATATCAGGATAACCAGGATGAACAGGATGAAATGATTTTCATCATGTTCATTATTTCCATTAGTCTAGAAATCAAGAAAATATATTTGGTTTTATCAATCACCAACCATCATTAAATAACATCCTGTAAATCCTCAAATCCTGGTTATCCTGATTCAGACAAAAAAATCCCCAACTGCTAATCAAAGATAATTAAACAACG
>NZ_JAYGHA010000041.1:0-5196 GCF_034931405.1 Anabaena sp. UHCC 0451
CATCCCCAATCTGGTAAATATCACCCAAGCTTATGCTAAACAGGAAAAAGAGTTAGTCTCATTATTAGTGCGATCGCAACAAGCTTATTTACAAGCAACCACTTTTGATCAAAAGGCTGCTGCAACCGTGCAAGTCAATCAAGCAATTGACCGTTTCCGTAATTATGCCACCACTAATCCCCAATTGCAATCGAGTCAATTATTTACCAATCTTCAATACGAAATTACAGGGACTGAAAACAGATTAGCTGTAGAAAGAATGCGTTATAACCAAGCAGTGCAAGCTTATAATCAAAAAATTCAAAGTTTTCCTAACATTTTAATTGCTAATACTCTTGGCTTTGAGAAGAAAGAATTTTTAAGAGCTACAAATATTGATGTTCCCAAAATTCCTGGTTAATGATCCCTGATTCTGGCAAAAAACTTAACTGTCCATGTAGGAAAATATTCAAAAAAATTCAAGTAATCCAACGATAAGATACAAGTAATTGATTTTTTGTGGATATTGTTTTACACAGGTAAGCGTCCAGTGATGAACATTTTATAGCCTCCTGACATGAGAATTAATGATAAGAAAAATTGCCAGAGACTCGTAGGATTAAGGATAGCTCGACTACTCATAAATACAAGGATAATTCCAGTAACTACGGGTATCCAACCTAGCTCTTTCATGCCTCTGGGGAAGAAAATTAATATCATTACTCCTATGGTGAGTGCAAGTACGGATGTGTCGGCGGCTATTCCTCTCCACCAGTAAGGATAAACGTTGGTTGTGAAGATGATGTTTTGTCCAACCAAGTAGATGACCAATATCAGCAAACCGAAGCCGAATATTCTCAGTAAAAAGCCCATGATTACTGTAATTTATCAAGTTTGTATATAATTTATCACATACTATATAGATACAATAAATATTGTTACATAACTACAAGATGGTAAAAAATCTCTCGCATAGAGGGACAAAAGCTTTATGCAATAGGGAAAATCAAGTTTTTCTTACTCTATAAATTGAAGATGCAATCTTTCAAAATAAACTCGGTTATGGGTGAGGATACATCTACATAGAGAAGTGGCAAATTCTAGCTGTTCATGGTCAGTTTTTCCCACGGAGTCGCATTGTCATATCTTGCAATTCCTACCTACTACTTGCCAAAAATATTATTTATTATCTTAGTTTTTCTCTCTATTTTTACCATTTCATTGGTTATCTTTTTGATAACTGATTGCACACTTTGAATTAAATATTATTGTTGAAACAGCTTTTAAACACCAATAAAAGCTCAACTTTGTGCGTTCATAATTTTGTTTTCTACTGATACGTAATTGTTAAAATCATAAATTTTAATTGACCGTCAATGTAGTTTGTTTATGCTACTTTTTGAAGTACGGAATGTGGGCTAAATATTATTCTAGCAACCAAAATCCTGTAAATCCTCAAATCCTGGATATCCTGATTCTGACAAAAAAATAAGGATACAGCAACGCTGTACCCCTACAAATTCCCCATCTATCTGAATAAATTAAACCCTTACTTCATCGCTTCCGCAGTTTTCACTTTATCCAGTTTGAGAATCAAAACCCCCAAAGGTGGTAAACACAAATCCAGCGAATAAGGACGATTATGCAAAGACCAATCATCAGTCCACTTACCACCTAAATTGCCCATATTGCTACCGCCATATTGACGCGCATCACTATTGAACAACTCGGTATAAAATCCCTTCTCAGGTACACCGATGCGATAATGAGAATGAGGTTGAGGTGTAAAATTACAAACCACAATCAAGAATTCATCAGAATCCTTAGCACGACGGACAAACGCAACTACACTGTGACGATTGTCGCTACAATCAATCCACTCAAATCCTTCCCGCGCAAAATCCTGAGTATACAAAGCAGGTTCAGAGCAGTAAAGATGATTGATTTCTTTGAAAAATGTTTTTAACTGTTGATGTGGTTCAAAATCATGTAGCTGCCATTCTAAATCTGCCCAAACATTCCACTCACTCCACTGGCCAAACTCCATGCTCATAAACATGGTTTTCTTGCCAGGGTGAGCAAACATATAAGCAAATAAAGAGCGCACATTAGCTAACTTTTGCCATTCATCACCAGGCATTTTCCCGATGATATTGCTTTTACCATGCACAACTTCATCATGAGACAATGCCAACATGAAATTTTCGCTGTGGTTATACCACATACTAAAAGTCACATTGTTTTGATGGAATTGGCGGAACCAAGGGTCCATGCTGAAATAATCCAACATATCGTGCATCCAACCCATGTTCCACTTCAGGTTAAAGCCTAGACCACCTGTATAGGTAGGCCAAGATACCATAGGCCAAGAAGTAGACTCTTCCGCGATGGAAAGCGCACCGGGAAAATAACTAAAAATGTTGTGATTTACTTGACGCAGGAAATCAGCAGCTTCTAAATTTTCCCTACCACCATACTGGTTAGGCAACCATTCCCCATCTTTACGGCAATAGTCGTTATAAAGCATGGAAGCCACCGCATCCACACGAATTCCGTCAATGTGGTATTTATCAAACCAGAACAGGGCATTAGCTACCAAGAAATTTCTGACTTCGTTACGAGAGTAGTTAAATACTAAAGTTCCCCATTCCTTATGTTCGCCTTTGCGGGGGTCAGCGTGTTCGTAGAGATGAGTACCATCAAAGAAAGCTAAACCATGTCCATCTTTGGGGAAGTGGCCAGGAACCCAATCTACCAGTACACCTATGCCATGTTCGTGACATTGGTCAACAAAGTACATGAAGTCTTCAGGAGTACCAAAGCGAGAAGTAGGAGCATAGTAACCAGTTACCTGATAACCCCAAGAACCATCAAAGGGATGCTCGGCAATTGGTAGCAATTCTATATGGGTATATCCTAAGTCTTTGACATAAGGAATCAGTTTTGCAGCTAATTCTCGATATGTCAGAAAACGCGCACCGGGTTTCAGTTCAGAAACGATGACTACTGGTTCAGTTTCCCCGTTGGGTAATTTAGCTGGTTCTTCACTAGCAGCGTGTAACCAAGAACCTAAATGGACTTCATAAACGGAAATTGGTTGGGTAAGGGGGTCGCTGTGTCTCCTTGTTTCCATCCAACTTTCATCTTTCCAACTATAAGTAGTTAAGTCGGTGACAATAGATGCTGTCTTGGGACGTGGTTCTTGCTGGAAACCGTAGGGATCTGATTTTTCGTAAATATGTCCTTCAAAATTCTTGATTTCATATTTGTAATGTTCACCCACGCCAATTTCTGGGATAAATAATTCCCAAACACCTGTGTGTCCTTTCCGCATCTGGTGTTTGCGCCCATCCCACAGGTTAAAATCTCCTAAAAGAGAAACGTTGCGAGCGTTGGGAGCCCAAACCGCAAAATAAACACCTTTAACTCCATCTACTTCTGTTAGGTGCGCTCCCAGTTTTTCGTAAATGCGGTGATGGTTGCCTTCACCAAACAAATGTAAGTCAAATTCAGTTAAACCAGCAGAACGAAAGGCGTAAGGGTCATAAGTGACGCGCTCATGTTCCCCTTCTTTAATCCGCAATTGATAGTTGTTAAGTTCTGCTGTTTCTATGATGCATTCAAAAAAGTGGGGATCATGCACCGTGTGCATCGGGTATTCTTTGCGTTCTTCAGGAACTACTACATAAGCCGCGCTGGCATTTGGTAGGTAGGCTCGCACAGCCCAGACGTTCTTACCATCTTGTTCTATCAGATGTGAACCCAATACTTCAAACGGATCATGATGCTGATTCCAAACGATGCGGTTAACCTGCTCAGGGGCGATCGTGCTGATGGACATGAAGCTACCTACGTAAAATAAGGTGATTAACTAAATTGAGTTTTTTATAACTATATATATTCTTTACATTTATTTGCACTTTTGTCGTCACGGTTATCCTACATCAGAATGTATCTTATTGGGGACTGGGGATTGGGAATTGGGGATTGGGGATTGGGGACTGGGGACTGGGGATTGGGGATTGGGGATTGGGGATTGGGGAAGAAGATTTTTACTGATAACTAATGACCAATGACCAATGACTAATGACTAATGACCAATGACTAATGACCAATGACTAAATACCTAAAAACGGGAAAATCTGTAGTAATGCTTTGCGTAAGCGTAACAAGAATATCTGATCTCGGATTTGAGCATTGAGTTTTCGTGGGGGACTTGTTTGCAGTTGCGCTTGTAGTTCTGCATATTCAGTCGCAGTTAAGGGTTTACCATCAATAGGCGATCGCGCAATGGTAATAATCTCTGTCCGCAATATCTCTTCTGGTATATCCTCCACTGGTGGTAATGCCATCACCTTTGTTCCCCAATAGCTACCAACCACCACTAAAATAACAGTGCTAATACTCAAAACTAGAAATTTTATACATTTCATTTTTGACTTTTGACTTTTGACTTTTGACTTTTTAAAGTCCTGGTGGTAATGCTTCACCACATAATTGATGAATCTGCACAATGCGCTCAAACAACCAAGGATATCCCTGACGGTATTGAGGAATAAGTGCTAGGGGACTCAGCAAGGCAGCCGCGCTAATATCTGCTACGCTGAAAATTCCACCCACCAAATACTCACTTTTTTGCCAGCGGTGAGATAATTCTGTCAGAGCAATTACTAGCCTTTTAGTAGCTAATTCTACAGTAGCATCGTTGATACCATACTGTTTCCTGACTACACCAATTACTATCTGACTGGATAATGAGGGATCTATTTGTTTACCTTCACCAGCCCGAAAGTGATAATATACAAATCTTGTAGCTGTACCAATGCTCTCATCTAACCAGTCTTCGAGCATCAAGGCTTCAGTTTGTTGTTCTTGGTTGGTTAAAAATAATGCAGGTTCTGGTTGATAAGATTCTAAGAATTTTAAAATTTGGGTAGAGTCGCCAATAGCTGGCGGTAGTCCCTCGATTTGGGGCAACAACACAGGCAATGTTGTTAAACCGGTTAAGGGCTTCACTTTGAGGATGTGCAAGCCAGGATTGAGATTTTCTACCTTGTAATCAATTCGCTTATAACCTAGCGCCAGACGGGCTTTGCGACAATAGTGAGATGTACTGAATTGCAGTAGCAACATAAAGCTACTTTTTAAATAAGGGAATTTTTACCAAAAACATGGGTTTGAGGTTCCTCGCCCTTCTAGGGCGACTTTTTGATAGGA